>JAQBHN010000105.1:0-15920 GCA_032127635.1 Nitrososphaerota archaeon | reverse complement strand
TATTTTTTATCTGCTGTGCTAGGTGATTTGCTCTTTCAAAATCCCCCTCGACTCTTTCTGTTACGTCCAGATACGCTTCATCTCTGCCGACATATTCAAAAATATCTGCACTCTCCTTTATGATCTCCATCGCTTTTTCTGAAATTTCAGAATAGAAATCAAAGTCGACTGGCAAAAACACGGCATCTTTTCTTTCCTCGAGTCTTTTTTTTGCAAACGCGATTGGAATCCCTGACTTGACTCCGTATTTTCGAGCAGTGTAATTTGCAGTTGCAATTGCACCGCTGTCTCCCCCCCTGTCTGAAAAAACGCAAACGCACACTGGCTTTGTTTTCAGTTCGGGAGATCTGGTTTCCTCGCATTGGGCATAAAAATAGTCAAAATCTATGTGGAAAACTACTCTTGTTTCCAATGATTTTCAAGCCTGTCTTGATTATTACTGTATTGTGCATTTATCCACGCATAATTGCAAGATGTTGCATCCGATGTTTGGTTTGATGTCAAAATTAAGTTCGGATGTTTGGGTTGATTTGAGTCAACGGGCCCTCAACGCATTTAGAATCACTGCTACGTCTAACACCTCTTGTAACAATGCCCCGTATTCCGGCTCAATGTATCCTAGACTCGCAACCCCCATGAGGGCAAAGCTTGCACCTAACCCAATAAAAATTCCCTGCTTGGCAATTTTGATTGTATGCTGACTGATTTCAACAGCGTCTGTCACTCGTGTTACATCATCCACAAGCAGTACGACATCTGATGTTTCGGCTGAAATTGCAGTCCCTTTTGCCCCCATTGAAATTCCAGTAGTGGCAGTTGCCAAAGCAGGTGCATCATTTATTCCGTCTCCGACCATTATGACGTTTTCAAATTGATCTTTGGCTTTTTTGACGAGGGCTACTTTTTGTTCAGGTAAGAGATTTGCGTAGACTGTGGTTATTCCAGCTCTTCGTGCGATATCTTCTGCATTGTTCCAATTATCCCCAGTCAGCATGGTGCTCTGCTTTATTCCCAGGGTTTTCAATCTGCCAATCATGGAACTGACGCCCGGTCTTATCACATCTCCAAAAATCAGCACTCCTGAAAGCGTTTCATCTATGGTTACAAATGCCAGCATTTTTCCATTGGAATCTATTTGATTTTTGGCATCTTGAATATCCTGTTTTAATTTCACATCCGTTTTTATAAATACGTTTTCGGAGCCTATCATGACATGTTGTCCAGACACATCTCCCTCCACGCCTGCTCCTGGAATTTCATGAAAATTTTCAGGGGTTGAAATGTTGTCAAATCTGTCATTAGCTAAAACTAAAACGGACTTTGCAGTTGGGTGTGATGACATTTGCTCTACTGTTGCGACTTTGCGTAAAAGGGCATCAAAATGTATGTCTCCTATTGGAATCAATTTTTCCAATTTTGGTGAGCCAAAAGTGATGGTTCCTGTTTTATCAAAGAGTATTGCTTTTGCTTTTCCAAGTTGTTCTATTGCAGAGCCTGTTTTAATTACAATGTTGTTTTTGGCAGCTCTGTTGATTCCACTGATTATTGCGGTAGGGGTTGCAAAAATTAACGGGCAGGGGGTGGCAACCACCAATACTGCAAGAACTGTGGTTGTGTTCTGTGTTACAACCCAGCCAGCCAAACTTACCATGATCACAACGGGTGTAAACCAAACTGCATACCTGTCTGCCAATCTTTGAAGGGGGGCTTTTTCTTGTTGGGCTTTTCTTACCATCTGAACTATTTTTGCATATTTGCTATCCCCGCTGGTTTTTTGAGCAGTCATCTCAAACGGATCTCCCACATTTACGGTGCCGCTAAAAACAAGATCACCCGCATTTTTCATCTTCACAATCGGCTCTCCGGTCAGTGCGGATTCATCAATTTGAACCTGATCCTTTTTTATTATTCCGTCAACAGGCACAAGATCACCTGTACGGACTAGTAGCACGTCGTCTAGATTTACATCTGCCACATCTATTTCGTCCAACGAACCGTCGTTTTTTCTAATTGCAAATCTGGGTGCTCTTTTTGATAATTCTTCCAAGGAATTTTGTGCATGTCGAAATGCATAGTCCTCAAGCGCTTTTCCTCCAGACTGCATTATGACAATGATGATGCCTGGAAATGCATCATTTGTAATGATTGAGACTAGAATTGCAAGCATTGCGACAATATCTGCAGCGAATTTTCTGTGAATCATTCCTTTGATGGTGCCCCACACTATCGGTGCACCCCCTACAACTAAGACAATCATCCAAACCAGATGGCCCAAATCAACATCGCTAGAAAACCAGTGAAACATGCTTCCGACGAACAATCCTGAAATGGCGATGGCGGGAACGGGGTAATGCCTTGTAAGCGAGAGAATTGTTTTAAAGTCAATTTTATGCATGCTTGAATTAACCTGCAAACAGCAACCTAAATTGTATTCTGTTCATAAAGAACGTACAATTTTTCTAAACATTTCCACCTGCATGTCAAATCCATTCACGGGAATCATTTTGTATTTTATACAATCTAAAAAATAATGCCCTGATGATTATTGGAAATGAGACACTGATCAAGTTGAATTAAAAAATAATGGGGTGACGGATACAATGTGATACTTTGCATGTTCAAATCTATCTGCGATGTCATTTGTGAAAATGATGCTGTCTGTTAAAATGCAAATTACGTGTTTTGTTCAAATAATTTGCATGCTCTCTGATTCAATTTGGTGTGAATTGACATGGAATTCTTCATGCGTGTGATTTTCAAATGTGGTAATATGCAATACTGACTTAATGCTTTGTCACGTCTAACTTCCATGGCAAAAAAACTAGCAAAACCGAGTTCTGCCGTAACTCCGTCCAGAGGATCAAATTGGTTTGATATTGATAGATCAATTGAAAGTTTTAGAAAAGAGATGGAAAAAGCATTTTCATCTTTTCCATCAATATCCATGCCTCACACATATTGTGACATTATAGATGAGGGAAACCAATTCCGAATAAAGATGGATGTCCCTGGAATCAAGAAGAATGATCTAAAACTCAATGTGACTGACAATTCTATTGAAGTTACAGGTGAGCACAAAGAAGAGGAAAAGAAGAAAAATTATCTGAGAAAAGAAAGACACAGCGTGTCGTACTATCAAACAATACCTCTCTCTGAAAAAATTATCCCGGGGCAAGTAAAGGCAAAACTAACCGACGGTGTACTGGATATTACACTACCCAAAACAAAACCTACTCCAACTCAACAGAAAAAATCTGTCAACGTGCAGTAGTTTTCTTTTTTATTTTTAAAACGGTTAAAGCGTTATTGGGATCGAACCAGAGTTTTAAACACGGATTTTATTTTAATGGTTGGGACCCAGTACTAAAAATTACAATTCAAATTAAATACTGTAATGACAAATTGAAAGTGTGCGAAACCAACTTTTTGCATTTGCCGTGATTTTTTCTGCGTTGATCACGGTTCCTGGAACTGCCTATGCGGAACATGTTTTCTCAGACGCGGATGCATTTGCCGAATCTCTTGATATTGTCCAGCTGTCCTCTGACAAATTTATCGTTGCTGTGGATGACGTTTCATACGATTTGTATTATGGATATCATGGAAGTTTTGATTCAATGGCATCAAATGAGCCGCAACCAAAACTATCCTCCATGTCGCTTAACTCGGAAAGAAAGTCACTGGAAATTACATTTGACAGTGTTCCGACAGATAGCATATTCTGGGTAAGGGTGCCTGACGAACTAATTTCTGCAGAAAAAGGGCTTTTTCAGGTGCTTGTAGATGGTACAGAAACAAAACATGAGCTAATACAATTTCCAAATGACGTTTCATTGGGGATTATCGTGCCACAAGACGGACGGCATGTAGAAATTATTGGAACTAGAGTTGTTCCTGAATTTTCCATGATTGTTTTACCTATTCTTACACTATCGGTTCTTTTGATAATTACAATTACCCAAAAATCTTCTTTACGTCTAAAATTTCAAGTTTTGTGAAGTTAAACCAAAGAATTAACTTGTAGGATTCATCAGTGCTGCACGTTCTTTTGTTTTTTGATCAACTAGGGCATCTACATATTGACCTGGCTTTCCGTTACAATCGCCAATGTTCACTGCAAAACCATCCATGGTTTCACCAATGCATCCTGCTTCGGTAACTGCAATAATCTTTACAATCTCACTACTGTGTTCAGGTGCAGTATAGACCATCAAATATGCGAAAAGCAGGCCTGCAGCTATGGCGATCACACCACAGATGATCAGAGTTGAATTTTTGCCTGATTTTTTACTGTCTTTTCCACCTATTGCTGGCATGTTTTTTCCCTCGGCATTTTAGTTTTAAAACATTCACTTGATTCTTGCAAGTGATTTTCCTGCAACCTTGATGATTTCAAATATGCGGAATACGCGTAAAGACGATTTACCTGTTTTTTTGTAATTATTTGACATCTGAAGCGTTAATCTGAATGCCTGCATCCGTTTTCATCCCCAATTTGTTGGACGAGTCTCAGGAATTGAATCGCAACAAAGTTAAACCGATTTAGCATCTATCCACTGTTTAAAAACAGGTGGCGGTCTTAACCTGATCATGCTTTCTAAAGACAAAACCCTGATAATTATGGCAATCTTGGTTGGACTTGTTTCTTTGGCGGCGATGATTGGATTTATCGGGCAGGGAAATGTTAGACACGTTTCAATTTTTTGGCAAGAACGAGTTGAACAAACTGTTGCTTTTGAAGATGTTGATGGCCAAGTACAGATACAGGGAATTTCTGGAGTGGATGGCGAGCCCAATCCTCACCTGATCACTAGAACCGGTTTTGCATACCTCCTAACCGTGATTAACAATGGTGACACTAATCATAGATTGTACATCGAGGGGTTGAATGTTCAGACGGATCTTTTAAAACCTGGGCAAAAAGAAACCCTCACCGTTTATCCTGACAGGGAAGGGGTCTACAAGTACTTTGATAAACGAGAAAACCTCGAACACTTGGGATTTCTTGAAGTAAAAACTGTGGTTCCAAGCGATGAATTTACAGGTATTTGGCGTGACTTGATTTAATTATTTCAAACCCTTGCTATTTTCATTTGTGGTAATTGCCTTGTATTTTTTATAACCTGCTGAATTTACAAAAACATGAAACATGCACTAGATTATAAAAATACGCCAAGAACAATAAAATATGACTCTAGTCTTGCTGATGTTTTAAAAAAAATAATTGATGAAAAAAAGAGTAGAATTTTAGTTACTGAGAATGACAAAATTACAGGCATTGTAACTGAAAAAGATTTGGGGGTTTTTCTCCTAACTGATAACACTGAAAGAAAACTAGGTGAGATTCCGCTATCTACAATTATTAAAAAAATAATCTCCGTTGATGAACATACAAGGCTTGCAGAGTGTGCAGAAATTATGTTGACAAAATCAATTGGTTCGTTGGTAGTAAAGTCCGTGGATGATGTTGTTGGAATTTTAACAAAAACTGATCTTGTGAGATATTTCACCAAAACACATCCTGATGAAAAGATAGTTGGCGAGTACATGTCCCCATATTATGCCTGGCAATATTCTGATACCCCTCTATACAAAGTAGTTTTAAAAATGATTGATGAAAAAATATCCCGTGTGATACTTCGAAATCATGATGAAATTCCTGTTGGAATTGTCACGTTGAGGGATTTATTTGAACTGGCACTCAAACAAGGAAACTACGAAGATGTCCTTGACAATACGGATCCGGTGATTTCTGTAATATTTCCAAGAAAAGGCTTCATTTCAGAATCTGGGTTTGGTGGAAGTGTTAAAGTTGATGACATCATGAGTAAAGATATTGTTTCTGTAAATTATGATGACGATTTAGCAAAAACCGGAAAAATACTTTTGGAGAAAAATATCAACGGCGTAGGGGTTTTATCTAGGCATGGCAACATTATTGGAATTGTCAGTAAGACAGATATCGTAAAGGCTGTGGCATTTTTAAAATAATCCGAATGAATGGAAATACATCAATTATTTTTTAAATAAGGCCGATTGAAGTTTAGAAAATTAGAATTACCGTACGATGACAACTTGGAATCTAACTCTTTGAATAACACTATCTGTAACACTGCCTGGAACTAATTTATCAAAACATACGCCCACTCAAAAAAAATCTGTCGACGTACAGTAATTTTTTATCTAAAAAATGGTTTAAACATTTGTAGGATTGAATCATGACGACTCTTTTGTAATCTGGAGTGAAAACCCAACGATTTTTCTATCTTTTGTGGTAACTTGAGATTGTTTGATGTTGGTTCCTAGATTCAATATTGACAATTTCATGATAGTTTTTATCAATTGTTTTCTAATGAAAAAAGCATGTCTGATGAATTGCTACAAAAGTGTAAATTGATATTAAAAGAACCTGAAATTCGTTTTGCAGGATTTTTGGACATGATGGGCAATCTTGTCGAAGGTTCGTTTTCAGATGGGATAAAACCTTTAAAAAATGATGAAGAACGAAAAAAAATGTTCATTGAAGCGGTATTGAGGATTAGAACTAGACAAGATTTTGATGAACGTCTTGGACCTGTAGAATATGCTGCTGCAAGACGAAAGAATGTAGTTACTTTCACTTTCATATATGGTGATAAAGTCCTCTTCATATCTGCAGAACCCACAGTGGATATTGATGTAACTGCAAAAAAAATTTTAGGTCTGTTGTAGTGAATGCCAAGAGATGATTCTGATGACAATCGTTTGAGAATTTGTAAAAAATGTGATGCCTCCGTATGCTTTTTGTGTTGCATATGACAATCCTTGTTTGCTCTATGTGCCTCAAACACAAAATGATCTGAAAAAAGCAGAAAAATTTCTAGATACTGCAAAAATCAAGTTGATTTTAAAAAGAAAATTTTATTGGGGCATAGGCAAAACAATTCTTGGTTTTGTCCAAAAATAAAAATTTGATCTTATTCTGATTTTTTATGTGTTCCAAGTGTACAAAAGATACAAAGATCATAATAGATGTTTGATATGGTTTTGGTGCAACCGCATTTACAAGGACAGTTTTTTTGTCGCAATCTGCTCCTTGAATTAAATCATATCGTACATTTTTACTGATTAAATCACTTTACTATCAATACTGAGCATTTTGCTTTTTGCATGACTCCGTTACTCACACTGCCAAGCAACATTTTATCAAACCCGCCTCTGCCAGATGATCCCATCACTATGAGATCTATGTTTTTTAATTCCGCAAATGAGATTATTGATTTTACAGTATTTTTTGATTCGATAATTTTAGACTCGAGAGCCATCGAGTTTTTTTTAGCAATATCTCTCAGGTTGGAGAAAAGTTTCTCTGTCAGATTTTTTGCTTTTTTCATGATGTCATTATTGACTCGTTTATCCACGTACCATCCACCCAAATTTTCAACATCTAGACAAGCGACAACCCTGAGGTTTGAGCCATGCAGTTTAGCTAGATCCAATGCTTTGTTGAAAGCACGGTTGGCATAAGTGGAGCCATCATAAGGCACTAGAATATTCTTAAAAGCCATTGTAAGCCGTTGCAAAAATCAGAATTAAAACGATGCATTTGATTCTCATAAATGAATATCATTACAACAAAACGGCACGCAGGACAATGTTGATAATTGCTCAAACTCAAAACGTTGAATTCATTGCTAACCTTTTACACTTTTGTCAACAAAATTATTTTCTGCACTCTATTTTTTGCAAATCAATACAATTAGTGCAAGAATTAGAGAATTCCAGACCTGAAAACCTTCTTTGTGGAAAAATTTTGAATGTTGATACATCAATACGATTTGTAGGCGTACTGTGTAAATGTGGAAGGCTAAAGGCATATGACCGAAAAAACGGAATGATTCCACACCTGAGTGTTCCAGAAACCAAGCTATTGCACCGTGAAGCACTGCTAAAAGCCAAAATGAATCGTGTTTTTGACAAAAAACTTGGCAAAACAAACTGGTCCGTAGAATCAAGGGACAATGTAAAGTGGATTACGGTTAATTTTGACAGGGATCTCATACTGATATCTGCAGAAAATTCATCAGACCATGACGAGATAGTGCAAAAAATCCTTGCAATGCTGGAAACTTGAAGATGCACGCAAAATCTGGCCACTGAAACTTTCTGCAAACCATCCCTGGCAACTGTCTTTTATTGCATTGTAGGCGATTTGGATAGAACCCATTGATGGATATCGGCGTCTTCAGAAAACAGAACAGCAAAAAAGCCAGTCCGTTATAAGATAACTAAGACACAAACTGAAAACGATCTTGCTTGTACCCTTCTTGCAGTTTGCCCTCTATCGGTATGCGATTTCCACAGAATTCACAACAGTTCTTTTTGTCAAGATGCCACTCCCTTATGCTAAATCCATAACGGTTTACGACTATCTTGTTGCATTCTGAACAGTATGTGTGCTCCAATTTGTGGCCCGGGACGTTTCCCAAATACACGTACTTCAAACCTACCTCTTTTGCAACCTGATAGTGTTTTTCCAAAGTCTCAACTGGGGTGCTGGGATATTCCATCATTTTGTAATCTGGATGAAACCTCAAAAAGTGAACTGGCATTTCAGGTCCAAACTCATCATAAACAAATTTTGAAAGTTTTTTTGCGTGCTCTAAATCGTCCCCTACTTTGGGAACGATCAGGTCGGTGATTTCAACATGGATTTTTGTTTTATCTCTAATTTCCAAAAGGGTGTCAAATATTGGCTGAGGATCAGGGATCCCGATAAATTTTCTGGTAAATTCTTTCTCTGCGTTTCCTTTAAAGTCCACGGTGATCCCGTCAAGAAACTCGTTCATCATTGAAACTGATTCGGGAGTATCGTACCCGTTTGAGACAAAAACATTGAACAGGCCTTTTTTTCTTGCGGCAATTCCACAGTCACGTGCAAATTCAATGAAGATGGATGGTTCGTTGTAAGTATATGCAATCCCATGTGCGCCATATTTTACTGCGGTATTTGCAACATCGTCGGGAGTCATGTCGATCCCCCCTACAGTTCGACGCTGGCTGATGTCTGAATTCTGACAATATTTGCAGAGCCAATTGCACCCTGTTGTTGCAATGGAGTATACCTTGCTCCCGGGACGATAATGAATCAGCGGTTTTTTCTCAATGGGGTCGACATGGCCTGAAATTACCTTGCCATATGCGTACAGCTGCAGTTTGCCATTCTCATTTCCTCGAATTCCGCATAAACCAATCTGGCCCTTGCTCATCTCGCAATAACGGGCACAGGCTGTGCACTTTACCTTGCCATCAGGCAGTTTCTCATACAGTTCTGCCTCTTTTCCAAGTAAAGTCGCCAATGTTTTTTATGGTGTTTTTACATATTTAACAAGTATGAGTGAATCCAAGACGTTTTCTAATTCTGATGGGGCAGAACTGGTAAGGATGGCAAGAAAAGCTGTGACTGAAATTCTAAGAAACGATTCAAAGATTAGCGACACCACATTTGATTCCAAATTTGATTTCAGTTCGGGGGTATTTGTAACATTAACCAGACAAGGTTCATTGCGAGGATGTATCGGGTTTCCCCTTCCAGTAAAGAAATTATCCGAGGGGCTAATTGATGCTGCAATCTCAGCTGCGACACATGATGCACGATTCAGTCCTGTAACTGCTGACGAACTGGACGAAATTGTTTTTGAGGTTACAGTTCTCACTCCGCCTGTGGAGATTAAAGTAAATCAACCTTCGGAGTATCTCATGGATATCAAAGTTGGCAGGGACGGACTAATTGTGGAAAATTTACACATGTCAGGTCTGCTGTTACCGCAGGTTCCAACAGAATATGGCTGGAACGTGGTGGAGTTTCTCGAATATACCTGTCAGAAAGCCGGGTTGGAAAAAGATGCATGGAAAGACAGGGGGACCAAAATCTCGAGATTTCAAGGGGTGATTTTCAAAGAAGAATGCCCAAATGGCAATATTATCCGAGAATCGTCTGATGATTTTTTATAAAATAATGTGTAAATCAAATCGATGATCAGAAAACCGGTCGTAGCAGGGCAGTTCTATCCTGATAACGAGGAAGAGTTGAGAGATATGATCCATCACTGTATCCAACACAAGTATGGGCCTGGCAGCAATCCGACAATATCGAATGAAAAAATATTTGGAATTATCTGCCCTCATGCAGGATACGTGTATTCGGGCCCAACTGCATGTCATTCCTACAAGTCTATCTCGTCCCAGAATCCAGAACTTGTAATTATAATCGGCCCGAATCATTTCGGCATAGGGATGGATGCAGCCACGATGATTGATGCGCAGTGGCAGACCCCTTTAGGGACGGTTCATGTGGATTCAGAATCAGCAAAACGAGTTGCAGAAATATCAAAGTTCATTGAAATCGACGAATACTCTCATTCACAAGATCATAGTTTGGAGGTGCAAATTCCGATGCTGCAGGAAATCCTTTCAAATAATTTTAAGATTCTTCCAATCATCCTGCGTGCACAGGATATGGAGACTGCGATAGATGTTGGAAATGCAGTATCTGAAATTGCAAAAAAGAAAAATGCGATAATTGTTGCCTCGTCTGATTTTACACACTACGAGGAAAATTCTTTTGCGCATCAACAAGACAAGGCATTGTTGGAGCCAATCTTGGAGATGAACATAGAAAGGTTCTATCGAGTGTTAAACGAAAGAAGGGTGACAGCATGCGGCTATGGCGCCATGGCGTCGGCTATTGTTGCATGCAGAAACCTAGGTGCAACTAAAGGAGAATTGCTCAGCTATGCAACAAGTGGGGATGTGTCTGGAAATACGGAGTCTGTTGTAGGATATGGCGCAATAAAATTTGTTTAGCAAAAATCTGTGCTTCAAAACAATTTATCTTTCTTGTGACTTTGGCTGCCCGCTGTGCTGGCCTTTGGTGCATGGCTGACAAACCTCTTTGATGACTGATTCCGCCTTATCGGCATCTTTGTTGAACTCTGCTTGGACTATTGCATTTTCCTCCTCGTATCTGTGACCAAATTCCTTGATTTCATTTGCACACTGGCATTTTGCACATTGGCATTTTTTCATACTGTTTTTGTTATCCCCTCTGCGAATTAAGAACTTACCTTCCGCCTCCAAAGAATTGAAAGATTTGTCTTCTCTCGTATATTGCAACTGAAATTAAAATCATTAGCCCGATGACCAAACTTGCATCTTCAGAGAAAAATCTGGCCGAGACTTCCCATATGCCCCTCCAGAATAAAACCAAACCCACGCCCGTAATTAACAAAAGAACCGTGCGTTTAGTAAAAATATTATTTTCCAAGTCTATCTATTTTATTATCATGACTGGTTTTTTAGATTTGTGAATGACGTTGTAAGAGACACTTCCCAACAGTATTTCTCCTGCATGTCCCTGTCCCCTTGAACCCATTACTATCAGCCCTATGTTGTTTGTTTTGCTTTCAGCATATCTGACAATATCGATTCCAGGATTTCCAAACAGTATGTTTTTTATAAATCCTATTTTATTTTGAATGCACCTCGCTTCTGCATGCTCTAGTATTCTGTGCCCCTGCTTTGTCATTTTTGCATCATATCCGACAGGATTTATTGTTGAAAGGGGATCAAAAAGATCAGATACGGGCACAAAGGAGGCGCCACTGGGGATTACAAAAATTCCAATGATTTTTGAACCCGTAAATTTTGCTAAATTTATTGCATAATTTAGAGCGTGAATTGAGAATTTTGAACCATCCAACGGAACCAAAATTTTTTGAATTTTTATCTTTGAAAGTTTAAAATTATTTTTCCTTGCGATTTTATTCATGTCCTGATGTAATCCTCATCTGTTTTTTCCAAATGCCCCTTGATGGTCAGTTAGACAGCATGCGCATTGCTTTGTGTAACATTCGCCAATTTTTTCATGTCCACAAGAACCACAACTGCAAGAATCACTCATGACTTTGAGGGGCGATTTTGGTAGTTAAACTAGCCTGAAATTCTCACATGTGAAAATTGTCTTTGACTGACGCTGTCTTGATATCTGTGGCGATTCTTCATTTGCAGATGCTGTGATTTTGAAACAAGAATCTTGGAATAATCGTTCATCATGTTTATATCTTATAATATCAACTCACATTTGCTATGAGCTACTCTCAAAAAGTTCAAGATGATTACGATGGTTTTGAAGAAGACGTCGATTTAGAATCTGACTATGGTTTTGAGGACTAAATATGAGATGTCAATGTAACGCCGGTAAATTATGTCTGTTTCATTACATTACAAACAATCCTAGTTCCATAAAGCCAAAAAACTGAATACTGTGAACCCTATGACAAATAATAATTCCGACAACAGTGCATGTACAATTGAGCAAAGGTTTGAAAACCTGTATCCTAATTACGACTATTCGTTAGAATCCTCATACAGCGAAAAAGATGCGAGAAAAAGAAAGAGAATAAAACAATAATTTGATATATGTTGAATCGTTATAAATAAAAAATGACCTATTCTCAAACTCCGACTCCTATTCATACTCGTCACAGTCATGTCATAATCCGTATAATGGCAGAAAAAGACATTCCAAAAATTGTCGAACTGCAAAAGATCGCTTTCCCAGCTATGGCTGCAGAAGGCGTATACTGGAAACCGGAACAACTGAAAATTCACCTACAAGTTTTCCCCCAAGGCCAGTTTGTCGCAGAATACAATGGAAAGATAGTTGGTTCGTGCAGTAGTTTGATTGTGCAACTGAAATCTGAATATGAGGAACACACTTGGAAAGAGGCTTGCGGGGATAGTTTTTTTAAAAACCATGATCCTGACGGGGATACGCTGTATGGAGCTGATATATCATCACATCCAGATCATAGGAGATTAGGCGTTGCTACAAAACTTTACGATGCAAGAAAGGAATTGACAGTAAATCTGAATTTGCGCAGAATAATTGCAGGTGCAAGACTGTTTAATTATTGTGAAAATGCCAAAGAACTGTCTCCCTTGGAATACGTGCACAAAGTCAAGCGCCATGAAATTAAAGAGCCTGTGCTGTCATTTCAACTCCGAAACGGCTTCAAATTTATCAAAATACTGCCTAATTACATGAAAGATTCTAGGTCGTTAAATAATGCAACTTTTATTGAATGGAAAAATCCTCATTTCGTAGAAAAATAATGATCATTGACTGCCATGTTCATGTGAACCAATACGAGCTGACCAAAAATGTTCCATTGTTGGAGGACAGGTTGGAGATGCTTCAATCTGAAATGACCAGCAACAATGTTGATTATGCCATAATTTTATCCTCTTACAAAGTAAATTCTGAAAGACCGTCAACTGAACAAATTATTGACGGAATCAAAAAATATGACAATCTTGGCGTCGCAGCTGGATTTACAATAGACAATCACACTGACGAGGATCTTAGAAATTATAGGCAATTAATTAAAGATGGTAAAATTAAAGCCATGAAAATTTATTCTGGCTATGAGCACTATTATCCCTATGACGAAAGATACCAAAAAGTCTATGACACTTGCATTGAATTTGACATCCCTGCAATGTTTCATACCGGAGACACGTATTCTGAAAAAGGGAAACTGCGATTTGCTAGACCTCTTAACCTTGACGAGGTGGCAGTTGACAATCCTGAATTGAAAATTGTAATGTGTCATTTGGGAAATCCTTGGATTCAAGATGCCCAAGAAGTAATTTATAAAAACAAAAATGTTTACGCTGACGTGTCGGGACTTGTCATTGGATCTTTTGATCACTTTTTTGAAGAAATGATGAAGGACAAAGTTGCGGAATTGATAAATTATGCTGGAGAGCCACGATATCTTTTGTATGGCACGGACTGGCCAATCAGCAGCATGGATTCATATCTCAATTTTGTATCCAAACTCACGATTAAAAAAGAGTTTAGAGATAATTTGATGTACAAAAATGCAAAAGAATTATTCAACATCTGATTCTTCAATTTTAAACGCAGTTGAATCGATGTTGGCAAAAAAAATTTCACAAACTTCCTGCCGTGGATGATGGAAATGTGCAGGGAATGCTACCTGCAACTGATCTGACGCCGCTGCTATCAGTACTGAACGAAGAACAATTCTACGATGTATTCCGTATCCCGATATCAAAATAAAATCAACGCGACCCTCAGATGATCTAAATTTTCATTTGGCAATAGTATGTTAATCCCAAACCCTTTCTAAAACGGTTGTAGCCCATGGAGTTAAATCTCAGATTGGATTGAAATGCACGTGCGGAAACTAGAATATGTTCTAATGGTTGGAGTCGCACTAAGTGGAAAAACCACTTACATCAAGGCAAATTTTGATCATGAGCGTGTGGCTTTATCGTTTTTTAACAATAGCAGAAAAAAAGAACTCGAGTACGTGGAAGAATGTCTCAAAGCGGGAAAAAGTGTGGTGATTGATGACACCAATCTGACTGCTGCCATACGAAAACAACACATAGATCTTGCAAGAAAACACGGTGCCAAAGTGAGGGGAGTCTTGATGAATACCTCGATGGGGTTACTTGAAAAAAGACAAAAAAGTAGACGTGACCAATTCCCACTGGCAGTGATTTACAAACAAATCAAACAGCTAGAAACCCCCGTTAGTGAAGAAGGGTTTGATGAGATGATTGTAAAAAAAGACTATGAGTCGCCCAAAGACACATAGCGAAATTATGAAACCAAAATTGGTTTTTTTCAAAATGTTAAATTACTATGATGAACTTCCAAAGCATATGACAACAAGCAAAACTCGTAAAAGCGATACTGAAGAGCTAAAAAAATTACAAAAAGATGAAAAAATACGAAACGACGCTAGACGTACAGGGCAAAAAAAGGGTGTGAGCATATCCACTGACAAGCCAAAACTAAAAACTGAAAAAGTTGATAGACCGGCACGCAAAACTACTAAAAAAAGAGTTGCAGTTAGATAAGCAAACCTCATTTTTATTTATGAAAATGGAATGTACGTGGTTCTCAAAAATAAAAATTAACGGTGATTTTACGTCTTACTTTTGTTTTGAACATGGCAGATCAATAACTGATCACGAATACGAACAGTTTTGGAAAAATGCCGTGAATTCGTGAGACATCTGCACAAAAAATACGGTGTGTTTTATTTTCAAGAATAAACCCTGGCAAAGTATGAATTAAAACACTGCTGATTAAAATGACAAGCCAATATTTCCTAAATAATTTTATGGAATCCATCGATTAACGTACAAAATTAGGCCCATGTTTTCTGGCTAATCTCATTTTTTATGATGCTTGATTGAGTTGAACTTTAGATTAATGATGAAAAATACTTACGAATAATTGACCTTATTCATCTAAATATCGCTGAAAGAACAGTACTTCCATGGACTATCCAGTTTCAGTAGATGAAAACGGTGTGAAGTTTAAGCCTGAAAAAATGGAAAAGGAAAGACTCTATCACTGCATATTCAAAAATAAGGCAATGCTGGTATTCAAAGACTCTCAAGATGTGATGAATTGCTATGAGATTGAAGAGCCTGATTTAGTTGAGCAAATTAGTAAATGTGGCAACGATGACGATCTTGAAAAATTATTTGAGGACTATTTGCAAGGAAAACACCTGAAAAATTAAATAAAAGTGAGATAAAAATTCGTTATAACAGGAATTCAAAATTGAGCAGCAATAAAAAATCAAAAGACGCAGAAGACATCTTATCGGAATTCGATTCTAGATCTATATCAGAACCTGAACCAACACCGGAACCTGAACCAACACCGGAACCTGAACCAACACCGGAACCTGAACCAACACCGGAACCTGAACCTGCACATGAGCCGCAACTTGAAGCTCCTGCACATGAGCCGCAACTTGAAGCTCCTGCACATGAGCCGCAACTTGAAGCTCCTGCACATGAGCCGCAACTTGAAGCTCCTGCACATG
>JAQBHN010000104.1:0-29922 GCA_032127635.1 Nitrososphaerota archaeon | reverse complement strand
ATGTTCAATCAACTGAATTCACAATAACTTCGTTGCCAAGCAAAGACAAGGCACAGTATTATGATCTTATAGGCAAATTCATCAACAAAGATCCAACCCCACAACCCTTTGATGTTACGTTTGATTATGTCACAGGTGATGGCACTGTGCTCCAATCTTGGAATTATGCCAAATGCCAGATAACTGATTTTAATTTGAAATTTGCAGATAACTTACTTTATTTTTCACTTAGTGGAAGAAAAGGTGTATCCGACATTGCTGAAGTTTCAAACTTTCGGTGCAGTGGATTCTCTGTGAATTTTGAACAACGGCAATCAAATATTCCACAAAATACTGTAACTGTGCCGCCTCTTTATGATGCGGCAACGCTGAACATAGTTAGTTGGTATGGCGGTGAGTCTACGCATGAAAGGAGCAGTTCACTGGTACAAGAAGTAGAAACCCACGATGACTTGAATGTGTTTTTAGGGGGACTGCCAAACGTTCAACATAAAGACGCATATGATTTAATCTCTAGATATGTAAATGAAAAAGCACCGGAGCCAACTGATTTAAGAATTGACACTGTAACGGGTGATGGCACAATTCTGTTTTCTACAGTTTATTCAAAATGCACCGTCAGTGATGCTGCACTTTACTACATTGACAATCTTGCAATAATTCGCTATGTTCCTGGATTGGCACCGGAAATTCGCGGACAGTCAGTTTTGGATTGCACTGGCAAAGAATTCAAGACATCTCCACAACAAGATCCGCTTTTTCATCCAACATCAAATCTTAAAAAAATCTCACCTTTAATGCAAAGATCCGTCGGTGTCCCGTCTGAAGGTGTAGTGTGTGCCGATGGGCACGACCTGATGATTAGACCTCCAAAAAATGTTCCAGCATGCGTGAAATCCGAATCCTCATCCGTACTTGAGCAACGTGGTTGGATATTTCCTTCAGAAGCAGAAAAAAAGAACCTGAGTGATGTGGTAAGAACGACTCTTCCTACAAAAGATGAGCGTGCTAATTCCTTCACAATTACTTTTGAGGGAACAGACATTGCCCCTGCAAAAACTGTCAAAACTTTTTCAAAGTTCGTGCCCTTAGCAGACGAAAATTCTATCATACTGCGACCCTCAATGCCCCTTGACTCCTCTGCAAAGGCATTTGCTTTGGAGTCTCTTCCAAGCAAAGACAAATCTTGGTACTATGAGTTAGCAAGCAAATACACCAATGCAGGAAAAAAACCTGAATTATTTAACGTCTCAATTGATGTAAGCGATGGAAAGGGGGATGTTTTGCAGAGTTGGAAATATACCAAATGTGAAATTCATGATTTTGTCACCTACTACGATGATGGCTTACTTGTGTACAAAATACATCAGAAATGGCAATCTGAATTTAGGGATAGGGGAATTTTTAGCTGTGCCGGATCATCTGTCACGACATAAGACATCTGAAATCTGAAAAACCATGGGATGTTTTTAGATAAAAAAACTAGATGACGTATTTTTTATTTTGAAAGCAGTGAAACGTTCCTTTGCTTTGACCTGGTGCACTTGTTTCAAAATTTCCAAGAATACTTTTGACATCTTCAGAGTTCACCATCCGGCCCCCCTCGAGCTAACTCATAAACCGTTTTAAGAAACTCATCAAATCCTCCAATCTTACGGCTAACTATGGCAAGGACATTTGTAGGATTTCCACCCATGCAAGATCCTGCACCTTTTAATCCTGATTCCATGAACAGAAAGATTCAGAAAATGAGAGGTATTGACGGTCAGTCCTTTTCTTGTTTTTTATCTTCGTATGATTTTGTAAATTTTGTTACAAGAATGATTCCTACGCTGTCTCTAAATATCAAAAAATTGTATTTTATGCATGAAAAAGCCCAAAAAACTCATACGATTGAGGTCAACTTTAACAATTAGCTCAACTTTTCCTCAATCCCATTCTAAAATGAGGCTTTTAGCCAACCAAATCAGGAATTGAAAATGAACGGCAATCTAACTTTGGTATTTTCTGTACTTCTTTTTGCAGGAATTTTAGCTCCTGCATATGCTGCATCTGCAGACCACGTTGTGATTAACGAGGTCGAAATTAATCCCCCTGGCGATGATTCCAAATCTGTTTCTGAATGGGTTGAGATTTACAATCCGACTGACTCCGATGTTGATTTGGGTGGATGGAAAATAGCATCAACAACAATTCTTAAGAAAACCATGACACTTCAACCCGGCACTGTAATTAAATCTGGACAATTTCTTACATACTCTTACCAGAGTCTTTGGTTTACCGATTCCAACGAGTCTGTCGAACTTAGAGATGACAATGGAATTGTAATTGACAAAACTCCGCTGTTTGCAGACATTAAAAATGATTTTACTTCTTGGCAGCGACTTTACGACGGATATGACTCTGACAGTTCCAATGACTGGAAGTTTGTAACTTCGACAGCTGGCTCCTCCAATGGAAAACTCGCCACGTCTCAGGATTCAAAAGAAATTACGGTAACCGCATCATCTGACAAAGACTCTTACTTGTTTGGCGAGACTGCGACAATTGGCGGAAGTGTTTCGGAACAAGTTTTCATTGTAAAGCCGTTTTTCCAACCTCAGCAAATTGTAATGACGATCTCCGGCCCCAACTTTAACAAAATACTCACAATGTATCCTGACCTTAACTTGAATTACAAGACCACTGTCAAACTGGACAAAGTTCTAGGAATCAACGAAGGGCTGTATCATGTGTCTGTTACTTATGCCGGTGCATCAGTCGACACTGGTTTCTCTGTGGGGTTTGAATCCTCCACCGCTGTGGAAAAAACATACGGGTCTGTCAGTATAACCGCCGACAACCCGCAGTATATTCCAGGACAACTGGCCTCGATTACCGGACATGCCTCAAAAATAATCCCTTACGAGGGGATGAAATTAGTTGTCAAAGATCCCCATGGCAAGATAATCTCTGATGGAAACCTGTATCCAACCAACGGCGAATTCAAAACCACTGTCTATATCTCAACTGTAAATACTGTTTACGGAACTTATGAAATCTACGCCGAATATTTTGACAAATCCTCCACTGCATTTTTTGACGTAGTCAAAGATGTCAAGGAAGACACTCCTATCTCCCTTTGGACTGACAAGCCTGCATACGGACTTGGGGATACTGTCAAAATCACTGGCAGATTAAATCAGCAATGGGTTAGCACTTTGGACTTGGAGATTTTGCAGACAAAACAACTGTCAATTGGAATCTCATCCGCTGGAAGTGATTCTGGATTTAAAATATCTGACGGCGTGAGGATCCTGGGTGACGGTTCATTTGTTTACGCTTTCACAATCCCGGACAATGAAATTAGATTGGGCGATTACCGAATCAGTGTTTCAAAAAGCATCGGCACCGCATCAAGCATCATCCATGTGGTTTCCAACCCTGATGACTATGTTGCTTCAGATGCTTCTTTGACAGTTTATTCTGACAAAGAAAGTTATGAGCCGGGTGACAAAATGGCAATTCGAGGATTCATCAAAAACCCATCTAGCAATTCTAGCTATCTGACTGGCACTCCTGTAAAAATCTCCATTTCTCATGAAGACGGCACTCCTCTAAAGATCACGGCACTGTCTGGCCCCCAAACAAAGTATAGCGACAACGTTGCAGTTGCTTATGTTTTTACTGCCATTCCGGAAACATCTGGAAATTACTTGCTTAACTTAGATGTGACAAAAAGTGTTTTCACTGCAGGAAAATACGTTGTAACGTCTCAATACCTGGATCGTGCTGCAACATCAACATTTTCTGTAACTGACGCCCTGGATTTGAAGGACGGTCCAATTATTTCCATTGACAAAGACGTTTACGGTCTTGGTGAAACCGTTCATCTGACCGGGATTGTCCCTCCCACTGGCGATAACTCTGTAACCATATCGATTACAAATCCTGACGGCACTGGAACTAAATCCGGCGCCACTGTTGACAACCAACGCTTTTCATGGTCTTGGGTTGCTCCGATAAACGAGAAAGTTCAAAATGTCAAAATTGATACTGGAAAAAGTGTGACCAAGTCCAATTTTGGACTTTACAAAATCAAGATATCTGTTCCGTCATACTCCAAAGATATTTTCTTCAAGGTCTCGCCAGATCCTGAAAATGACTCGCTGTCCACGACTCCTATCTTTGTGAGCACTGAAAAATCCCTGTACAAGGCAGGCGAGAAACTCAAAGTTGTAGGCAACATCATAAAACGCGTTCAAGGCAGTGAAGGTTTAGTGATTCCCGAACGTGTGACTATCAAAGTGTTTGACGGAACTTTCCCATTCAAACAAATTCACGAGTCCTCAGTTTATCCAACACAGGGCGGTGAATTTACAAGTCTGTTTGAATTGCCAATTACGATATTCAGCGAGGGTACATATTCTGTAAAAGCAATATATTCAAACACTCAGGCCGATGCAATATTTGGCGTGGTGAATGACTTCACATTTGGAATTGACGGACCCGTCTCTCTCTTACTATCTACAGACAAATCCGAATATCACCCAGGCGATGTCGTTGTTATTGGCGGAAAGCCAAACAAGCTCATATATCTTGAAAAGTTTGACGTGAGTGTTATTAAAAAAGTTGAAAACGGGATCAATTGCGGTTCATTCTATTGCGGTTCTAACACTGGCAAGGTGACAACTATCAGACCTAGCCCCTCCGGTTCGTTTTCTCACCAGGTTGTAATTCCTGATTCACCTTCTTCAATTGGCACGTATCAAGTTACAGTGGATGCTGATTTTGAAACCAAATCAATACTGTTCAATGTTGTGGAAAAACCTCAGATCATTAAACCTGATATTGTAATTGAGAAAGAAAACAGGCTTTCAGAATCAATCGTCTCCATCACAACTGGAGAAAAAATTTCAGACGATGCTACTATTGCGCCACGGGTTCTCACTGGCTCTTTGGTTACCCCGATACGCGGGGATGAGTCCTTGGTGAATCTCAAAGTTTCAACATCCTCAGGAATTTGCATAATTGGACCTGATGCTGACTGCCTAGTCCGAGAATCAACTAGAAAGCAGGGACAAATTTACGATGTCGTTGAAGTTGATGGGATTAGTCTTAATGTTAGATATAGCGGACCTGATGTGCGATTAGAAAAATTCAGCATATTGCCAGAATCCTCAACGACCTTCCTGCCTGACACTGATTGGAATGTTGAGGTCATCAAAGATGATCAAATTTCGCGATTTTACTATAAAGTTACTTACAAAACGCTAGAGTAAATTGAAAATACTCTGAATCCTATTCTCGATTAACGTGAAATTACAAGTTTTAATGTTTTACCAAGACGATCCCAAAAAATGCACAGCTGCCAAAATGGTGAAATTCGGCCTTGCGCAGAACATCAAAAAAATAGGCTCTAAGGGGTTGGTCTTGGACCCTTTTTCTGAAAAAACGTTACTTCCTAAAGACAAATCAATCGTTCGCACTGTTATTGGAATTGACTGCTCGTGGAATCTCGTAGACCAGGCATTCTCTAAGAAATTTGCAGGAATCAAAAGAAAACTTCCTCCCTTGCTTGCGGGCAACCCTGTGAATTACTCGAAACTGAACAAATTGACAACTGCTGAAGCGTTGGCTGCATCTCTGTTCATTCTGGGTTCTAAGGAGCAAGCCTTGGAACTGCTTGACAAATTCAAGTGGGGTCACACTTTCTATGAACTTAACCGGAATCTGTTGGAGGAGTACTCTAAACTTGAAAATGAATCTCAAATTGAATTGATTTTAAAAGATTACGGCTTGATCTGATTTCGTTTCTTTAGATATGCCGCGATTACAACCAATGCGATTATTGGAATGATCCATAACCAGTACTCTGACTCTTTTTTAGAAAATTCCATGTCTTCACTGTGTTTTACCGGCAAATCTGCTTCACTATCTATTACGATGAAACCTGATTCGTAAAAGTCAGGCTTTAGGACCGAATTTGACGTTGCAAATATCTTGATATTGTTTGCTCCTATGTCCAACCTATTCGTATCTGCTTGGGATATTTTGACTGTCGCGTTATCGTCTTTAATTGTCTGTGTTTCCGAAATGATATTTTCGCCTCTGCTGTTTGTCAAAAAATACATCACTGAATCTGAATTTTTAGTTTCAACCATTATGTCCATTTCTTCTCCCCTCTGAATTACTTTCTTAATGTCTATTTTTTCAATTGATGGGAATTCGGCTCTTTCGAATTTAGACCACTCTCCTTTTTTGAACGGATACGAATCATCGTCAAATGCCGCCACTTTGATGGTTCTTGATTCTGGAGAATACGAGTCTAAATAAAACGGACCGTTGCTTATTACGGCATGATGGTTATTCTGAATCCAATTGATTGAGGAACCGTATCTGGTTTGGTAATACTCCAAACTTTGATTATTTTCTACTAGTGCTTGAGGAATGTAGCCTTCCTCTTTGAATTTCACCAAATATTCTTTGATGATGTTTGCGTCATTTGGAACAATTAACGATAGCCAGTTCACATTTTTACTTGTGGCACCTGATCTTGAAAATGAAACTTTTCCATCAGTTACTGCCTTTTCCATCGCCGCGGTAATTTCCCATGGGACTGTATTCCACAATGCTGCCCATTCTGCTATCTCCCCCTCGTCAAAATGCCAGTAATCAACATAAACTTCAATCGTATCTTCGTCAATCAGGTTTATTCCTTTGATTGACTGTATGCTTTGTGCAGCTCTTGGAGTGAATTCGGTATCAAACGTTTTATCGTTTTCATCCGTTTGGGTTCCCCACTCTACTGTAAAATACAGTGAATGTAGAATATCGTTCATATCCATTTTTTCACCATTATGCCACTTGCTGAATTTAAAATCAAATGTTACCTTGCTTGTTGACTCTGAACCTGCTTCTACATTCTCCCATTTTTGCAATGTCGGGCTCCACATTGTCGATTCTTGAGGGATGATGATTTTGGCATTTGGCCCCTCGTTTTCAACTTTCCATGTCGCTCTTACTGGAAATGTTTCTCCAGTGAACGGATGTTTGAATGTTGCAGGGTCTGAAATTATTCCCCAAATGTGTCTGCTGTAGCTATCTGTTAAACCCATGACTGGATTCCATGCTCCTTGATAGATTTGCTTGACCCCGATTACTAATTCATCACTGTCACTTTTTGCATTGATTGGTGTAAACCTGCTTGGAACTCCTGCGCCAAAATCATTCACTATGCCGCTAATTTTTTCATTTGCGACATACTGATCTATTTTGCTTGCCAGAAAAATTCTCACTGATTCATTTATTCCTTCAACCATCGCATTTTGGATTAACTCGGTCCTCTGCTCGGATGTCTCAAAATTCCCAGCGTATATTTTTTGAGTTAGCGAATCCAATCTTTCATTTTCATAATTCCAGTATGACGGATCATTGAATCCTGGCATGTTTGAAAACCATGGGGCATACATTTGTCCCAACCCAACTGAATCGTATCTTACAAACGCCGAGCGCCCCCACCCCTCCGTGTAGAGATTCCATTTTACATCCGAAGGGTTTGAACCGTAGACTATCACAAACGCTTTGTTCAAATCCCCGAATTCTTTCTTGACTGTAAACCCCGCTTTTTCCAATTCTGCTGATAGTATCTCCCCGATGGATTTTCTCACCGGATCATCGCTTCTGATAAAAATTGTTATTTCAATCGGGCTTTCATTTATTTGCCATTTCCCGCCAATCTTGACTGCCCCTTCCCCCTCTAGCACTTTTGAGATTATTTCATTTGCAAGCGATGGATTGTATCTGAAATTATACGTCTCTAACTGTTCAATAACTGTAAGATATTCCGGATCTGACGGACTGTAGTATGAAATAATTGGTGAGCCGTAGCCTCCCATCAACTCATTCACGATTAATTTTCTATCTACCATGTAATTCAATGCAAATCTGACGTCTTTGCTTGAAAACGGATTGAATTTCTCGGATTCGGCAGGGTTTACCAGAATACTGTATGAGCCCCCTGTGGAATCAAACACCTGCAATCCCTCTCTGTCTTGGGTACTGTCCAATCTGTCTGGGGATATCGTGTAATAGTATATGTCCAGATTGCCGTTTCTTACTTCCTCTAACGCTGTGTTTTCATCCAAATACTGGATGAATTTCACCGAATCAAAAAACGTGTTTTTTTCTGCAAACGATTCATCATAAAATATCGATGTTACTGAAAAAGCTAGTATGACAACTAGCATTTTCTTCATGTTCATTATTTTGAAACCATGTACTAAAACCTATATCACAATACCCTGACGTTAATAGCTCCTAAAACCTATATTTCTAACGTGGTTCAAAAACTACAATTGGAAATTCATCCTATGATGATAAATGGATTGCATGGAATAATTCCTGGCGGTATTTCTGTTCAGGACTTCTCGGCTGTCACAAAAATAAATTCCGACGATTCTGAAATAATTTTAGACGAATTTGTAAAAAATGATATCGGATCAAAGCAAGAAAATTCATATTATTTTGAAGACGGCGATAAACTGAAAATCGCGATATCTTTACTTGAAAAAGGCCACCCTATAGATGAAATCTCAATCGCGTTGAATTGGAGGGATTTTGAAGGTTTGACTGCCGCGATGCTATCTGAAAAAAATTTTGCAGTGATGAAAAACCTGATGTTGACAAAGCCTAGGATGGAGATTGATGTTGTTGGAATCAGACTTGGCATTGCAATTTTAATTGACTGTAAGCACTGGAAGCGTTACAGTGCATCAGCATTATCAACCACTGTCAAAAAGCAGATAGAGAGAACAAAACAGTATGTTGCAAAAACTCCCGGTGCGACTGCGGTGCCGGTAATTGTAACGTTATACCAAGATAAAATTAACTTTATTGAGAATGTGCCAATAGTTCCTATTTTCCAGTTCGCTTCATTCATTGATGAATTTTACGGCAACCTTGATCGAATGAACACTATAGGAACAGACTAGTCACAAATAAGACCAGGCAACCTATCACAAACCCCTTGGTAATTTTTAACGAGTTGTCCAGTGCTTTGGAATAATCTTTGTAGATGCCTTGGCCCATCACTTTGACGGTTGCCTCATTTTCTAAAATCTCGAATTTCACTGTGGTGACGTTTGCCTCCGCATTTTTTGCAATTACAAACAACCATTTTGCAAGTTTTTCCGCACTCGTAATTAATCCCAACTGATAGTATCCGTTTCTATTTCTGGCTTTAACCGGCGCATAATGTGTGTCAGATGTGCAAATTTCTAGTAGCTGATAATCTCTTTTTGCAAAAATATCTGTAATCTTCTCCCTTATCCCGTTTTCCATGTTGTTTGCATCTGCCCATCCAAGAAAATATTTTTTATCATTAATCTTGAGACAGATGATCCCTAGCCCCCCCATTCCTAAATCCTCTGTCCATACGTCCATTTCATCCGTGTTTGCATATCCTAATTCGATTGGGAAACTGTCTTTTGAAATCAGGGAATCCAGACAAGATTTTGCAGCTTTTAACATGTCCTCTCCGTCTTCATTTGAAATTTCTTCACCCATTGCATTATGACAATCCACAATCATTGTTCGCGCATAATTTCGGTTACTTGCATACTGTTCGATCTCCGTTTTCATGTGGCTTGGAATGTCCTCCATTCCCTTTGGGGACAACGACAAAAATAATAACGGATTATTGCCAAAAAGCAGACCTGTGACTCTGGATTTGTTAATTTGAACGGTTACCGGCTCCGTACATTTCATCCCCTCGTCTTTGACTATGCTGTTTTCTAAATTTTTTAAATATTTTTCAACTTCATTTCTTGATGGGAGGTTTAGTGCGTGATTTGAAATGCTGTGCATGACCATGGCTGACGATGACAAATTCTTGTAAATCAGGTAGGGGATGTTGCTTCCGCCTACTGGATGATACGGTCCAGGGTGTATCTCTGGCAACACCATTCTGAACTCTTTATCTCCGTTATGCGCTGAAAATTTAATTTGTGATGTGGATACTTTGGTTTCGTTTGAACTCTGTTCCATGAGCTCCTCGGCATCCTCAAAATCGTTTCCTTGGGATGCCAGATATGCTTGAATTGTTTTATGCGTACTTTTCATTGCAGGCCTTCCAGCTCTGTCTGTGACAAACGACCACGCACTTGCAATTATCATAAAAGATATTCCGTACCCTAACCCTATCGGCTCGCTAAGAATTGAAACCCACAACTCTTGTGGGATTAATACCAGAAACATTGCCACAGGTTGAATGAGGCATATTGCCCAGGCTTTTTTGAGACTTGCCCCCAACGTTGTAGTGTAAATTCCTATTCTAAAGCTGGCAAAAAGCAACAAACCGAATGTGATGAAGAACGGCTCAATCTCTTTTGACAAAACCACGCTTGAAAGAATTCCCATTAGCAGGGTGACTGTCCACAACATGTTTCCAAAAAGAGACGAGTGTAGAGACTTTGAGTACTCTTTCTTCTTGGCAAACCTCGTATCTAGCAGCTGTGTTAGAGATAGCACTCCCAAAACCACCGGCAACCTATACCAGTTTTCTTCAAAATCCAAACTGCTCAGATATCCAAAATATGTCGCAAGAACGGTTACTGATGCGACCACCATTGAAATGACCAGCGAAAAATATTTTGATCCTGGATTGACTAGAGTGAGGGAAAATCTGTTATGTATATTTGAAACATCGTCTGGATCTTTTTTCATTGCTTCTTCACGGAGCTAGAAATGCATCGATTACCCATGAAACGATAATTAAGCTGATTGGGATTGACACAACGATTTTTGGATCTATTTTGAATCCCTTTGTCTCATCTTCAAAGAATCTCATGAGACCCCCACTTGATGCTGGAAGCGGTGCTGATTTCTTATCTGCCATTACAATTCATAGTCGCGGATTTTAACATAAAAACTTTATTGTTTGTCTTTTATTTTCCCCATCGTTTCCAATAGTGTGTTGATGGTTTTTAGGATGTTTTGTTGCTTTTCATGATCTTTTTCCTGCTCCAGTTCTTTTGAGAGTGATTCTAATTTCTTCTCAAATATTTTTTCTAGCGGCGACATGTCATTGGTTACAGTTGGAATCTCTTTTTTCTCTGGCTGGCGACCGCAACTGATGCATAGTGCCTGCCCTTCTTGCATCACTCTGACTCCTGTACAATAAGGACATGGCTCGCTGAGCAATGTTGCTCCTTTTAGAAGCATTTCTGCAGCTTTTTTTGTGAGTTCT
Source organism: Nitrososphaerota archaeon (assembly GCA_032127635.1). Lineage (GTDB taxonomy): Archaea > Thermoproteota > Nitrososphaeria > Nitrososphaerales > Nitrosopumilaceae > Nitrosopumilus. The sequence goes on along the minus strand of JAQBHN010000104.1, from coordinate 18,695 downwards.
TCTGTCACTCTTTTTCTCCGACTTTCTATCTAAAAAATCCGTTTGTTTTTCGTTCGCCATCCATGCCCAAACAAGGCTTAATAGTGTGAATAATTGAATTTATTTCGAACGAATGGCGGTAATTTGTAATACATGTGGTCTTCCAGAAGATTTGTGTGCTTGTGGTGAACTTGCCAAAGACAGTACTAAAATTATTATTCGATTAGAAACTAGACGATTTAAGAAAAAGGGTACCATGATTGAAGGATTGGATCCAAAACTGAACAATCTGGAAACTGTCGCAAAAGACCTCAAAAACAAATACGCTTGTGGGGGAACTGCAAAAGAAGGTTATATCTTCTTGCAGGGGGATCATAGAGATACAATCAAAGAAACTCTGATTCATTTGGGATTTGCAGAAGATACTATAGAACTGCATTAGATTGAATTGCAAAGTTCAAATAAATTACTACAGTTAATCGGAATTCCTTTCACTGCGCTACTTTCAGTAATTTTTGCTTTGCTGCTAGTCTCATTCCCTATCGGAATCTACGTGTTCTTTGAAACCGATATTGGCGGTGACATCAACTATGAACTTCCTTTGACTCATCTGGATCTTTTCAAGGGAACTGAATTATACCAAACCCCGTCTGATGTCAGTATCGGTGACGCGTTTGTTGTTTTATGGGCTGTATACCTCGTTCTTTTTGTAATTGCCATTTTGGGGCCTAAAATAGATTTTCTCAAAGCACTTTCTCCTGTAATCTCCCTTGGAAAATATGACGCCGGATTAAACTGTATGATTGGAATTACGAAATGGTTTTCAATCCTGATTTTAATTTCCGCATTGATTAATTTTGTCCAGGAGGGAATTGGTTTTGATATCATTCCCCCACCTACTGACAATGATCTTGTCCAGTTTTTCTATGTCAGCCTGGCACCTTTGATGGAAGAGTTTGGGTTTCGCCTGATTCTACTTGGAATTCCGCTGTTTGCCCTGTATTCCAGCAGATCATCGGCAAAATATTTTGTCAAATGTTTGTGGATGCCTGGCAATTTGGAGATCACTGATCCAAAAAAAGCACTTTTTTTGATTGTTTTTGTAGGCGCTCTTTTCGGATTTGCACATATTGCATTTGGTGATTCGTGGAGTGAGGGTAAATTTGCACAAGCAACTGCGAGTGGAATCATTCTGGGCTGGGTCTATCTTAGATACGGTTTCATTGCCTCACTGCTGATTCATTGGGCTACGAATTACTTTGTATTTTCATATGCCAATTTTATTTCACAGATAAATGAAATTTCAATCGAAGATGCATTTTCACATTCCCTGATGTCTACGTTGGAAATATTGCTGCTGATTGCTGGCGCATTTTCAATTTGCATTTTATTTGTAAACAGATTTTATTCTAAAAAAGAGCCCGCATTAGAGGTCTAGGGCTACTTTCAAACCTTTGTACCTGTTTCTAATCGTAACTTCTGTAACCCCTGCGGCCTCTGCAACCTCTCTTTGAGTTTTATTTTCACCGTTTGCAACGCATGCCACATAAAGTGCAGCTGCCGCTAACCCCATTGGATCTTTTCCAGCTGAAATCTTTTGCTCTTCAGCGTTCACTAGAATTTTTGTTGCGTTTCTTTTTGTTTTCTCAGACAACCCTGCCTTGCTTGCAATTCTTGAAATGCATTTCACTGGATCTACTACTGGCATCTTCAAATTCAGCTCCCTGAGCAACAATCTGTAGCATCTTGCAATGTCTTTGCGCTTGATGTTGCTTGCTTGACCTATATCCTTCAGCGTTCTGGGGGTTTCTGTATCCCTGCACGCTGCATACAGTGCTGATGCAATCAACGCTGAGATGGAACGACCTCTTACCAATCCCTTCTCTAAAGCTTTTCTGTAGATGTAGGCAGCTTTTTCGATGACTGAGTCGCCTACTACAAGTTTGTCTTTCAATCTGTCCAGCTCACTGAATGCCTGTCTGAAGTTTCTATCTGCTGGTTCGTGAACTTGGCTTCTGTTGTCCCATGTTCTTAACCTTTCAATCGTACTTTTCATTGCAGCTGTCAATGGCTTGCCTGTTGAATCTCTGTTTTGTGGGCTGATTACTGTGGCTAGTCCCATGTCGTGCATTGCGAGTGATGTTGGAACTCCCGTCCTGCTTTTGTTTTCGCCCTCGTTTGAAAATGACCTCCATTCCGGCCCTGACTCTTCCACCTTATCTGTAATTACAAATCCGCATTTTCCACAAAAATTCTCACCGTTATTGGTATCTGTAACTATGGATCCCTTTCCACATCTGGGACACATGTCTTTTGGATTTGTTGTTTTAACCATTTTTTCTTTCAAAATATTTTTTTATGATATTTAAATTTTTTTAATTATTGTTTATAAACATATTGGTAATTCCCTCCTAAATTGAGAATTTTTTATGTTTTAGGCGAATGATCTAATTTGATTCTAGTATTTTTCTGATTTTTTCTGAAATTTCTGGCTTTTCGTTTTGTTCTAGTAGGAATTTTAGATCTTCAATATTGTCCACATCCCACATTATCCTTTTCACAAACACCATTGCAACATTAAGCGTATGATTTTTTGCAGTGTTCATGTGAATCTTGTAACTGTCTTCGTCATAATGGGTTTCCATCAGATCTACTGGCATTCTTGCCAACGCATTTGTCCCGTCAAATCTTCTGGATGGGACAATAATTGCAAAATTAGGGTGCATCTTATAGTTTAACATGAAGTCTATATCCTGAGTTTTGATAAATGGGATGTCTTGAGGAAACACAATTGACGCATCAAAGTTATTTTCTAAAAGATATCTGTCTGCCAATGACACTGCACTGTTGACGCTTTCTTCTTTCTCATCCCTGATGATTACCGCGTTGAATTTTTTCCCAATCTCAATTGCTTTTTCTTCCCTAGTCACCATTATCGTTTTTTCAATTTGAGGCGATATTGATAACGTTTGCAAAATTTCCTCTAACATGACCTTGCATAATTCCTCGACTTGCTGTGGCGATAAATCCAAACGTGTTTTTGCTTTTGAGAAGGTCTTTACAGGAATAATTGCGGCTATTTTCAAATTACATGTGCACTTGTTTTAAAATGAAATTTGCTAATGCGTCTTCAGCAATTTTATCTTTCATGGTGATTTTTGTTTCAAACACTTTCATGTCGAGACTTTGAATTTTCTTTACTAGCATTTTGTCTTTTGGATCTACGATGATGTTTGAGCATACGTCTGAATACATTTTTGCCAACCCGTAGGCGTTTGATTCTATTCCTGCAGCCTGCATGTATTTTGCCGCTGGTCCGCTAATCGCGTTATCTCCAATCAGAGGGCTGACCGCGACAACCTTTTTCTTTATTTTTGAAAGTTCTTTTCTGATTCCTTTAATCTGTAGCATCGGACCGATTGATGTCAGTGGATTTCCTGGTGCTATGATTACCATCTCTGCATCATGAATTGCGTTGATTGCTTCTGGATTTGGCCGTGCTTTATCTGCGCCGATATATTGAATCCCCTCTACTGGATCTTTCCCTCTGTGTTTGACCCAATACTCTTGTAGGTGCAAATCGCCTTTGTCTGTGGTAATTCGTGTTTCAATGCTGTTGTCTGTAACTGGTATGATGTTTGCAGTAACTGCAAATTTCTCGCACATCCATTTTGTAATGTCGCTTAGATTTCTTCCATTTTTCAACATGTTTGTTCTGATCAAATGGGTTGCGGCGTCCCTGTCTCCAACTCTGAACCATGTCTCTTCGCCAAAAACTTCCATTTGGCGTAAAAAGTTGAACGTGTCTTTTTTCATTCCCCATCCTCTTTCTTGATCAAGTAAATCCGCTAATCCGTAAATGATGGTATCTATATCTGGGCATACGTACAGTCCGTAAAGCCAATAATTGTCTCCTACATTGGTAATTACGTTGACTTTGGATTCCTGGGCAACTAGTCCTCGAACTAATTTGACCGAACCTGTTCCACCTGCTAAAACTGTAATCATGTCATATCCCTTTAAAACCTGATATTCTAATTATGTTACTCAATATTACTTTTTCAAAAATTACCGATCTGGTTAATTGGGATAAGTTTATTAGCATAATTTTATGAATTTTACTCGTGTCCAGGACTGTAATCTTGTCTGTTTTGCTAGCAATTCTTATTGTAATTGGTACTAGTACTCCAGTTTGGGCAGCACAGATAGATGCTAGAATCAATCCTAATGCTGAAACATCTCCTTTTAAAATAACTTATCTGAAAACCGTCTTCATTGAATATCCAAACGGTGGAAATCTTTATGATGAATTACAAGGTAAAGAATGGACTGTTTCTGGAATTGCAGACTCTTCTAATCCTGGGGTTCAGGAACTCATCCATGAATTAAATCGTGGCATTGCTAATGCTGGCAGTCAAGTACAAATCACTGACTTGAACGTAGATTATAATTTTCATCTCAAGGCCAGGGATGTCAGTACCTCCATTGACTACCGTGTACTTTTGGAAGGTACTTTGAGTGATTATGTAATTACAAAAGATAGCCAAAGAACGCTGGTGGACATGGGATGGAGAGGGCTGAGCACTGATAAAGAAATCGATATCGACGGTGTCGAAATTAACATTCCTATTAATATTTTGAGAGACCAGGAGCCTGAAGTCTATGCTTATTTTGCTGGAACTGAAGCAGAAGACGTTTTAGGCCGAAATCTTATTGATGCGGACTTTATTTTAGAACAGCCCTTGACTAACTGGCACTTTTTGTTTGATCCTACTGGAATCAATGTGGATTCAGCAACTTTTGGATTGGACGATGCAATCTCCGGATTCGTTGTATCCTCATGGACCATGGGTGAGAGCAGCATTAGGGAAGGAAGACAAGTTGAAAAAGTCTTTAGTGCTGAAATCATGGCCGATCAGAAATACGTTGTTAGAAGCGTTCAATCCGCTGATCAAGGTAACATATCCACAATTGGTTTTGGTGCTTTAGATATTTTGGACGGAGTTGAAATTGCAGGTGTTACTCCAACCCCTCCTAGTGATTATATGACTACCTCAACTGGCGATTTCCCAGTAATGATAGTTTATGGAATGGCAGGAATGGCGGCAATTGGCGGCATAGGATTTTTTATTTTCAGTAATCGTTCACTCAAAAATACAAAATCAGCACAAACCGGAATCGATCCTAGCAGACTGGTTGGCTATGAGACTAGTTCCTCCTCTGGTGGCTATCAAACCAATAGGGGTGAGGCTCAACTAAAAGATGATGTTGATTACCAGCAAACAAGAAGTCATTATGACGAGGTACAGCAAAGTCCGCCCCCACAAAAAACTTCCCAAGATGAAGCCGCATGTGGCTGTGCAGCATCCGCAGAGATGGGCTCTGAATGTGATTGTGCAATGCAAGGCGCATGTCTCTGTGATGGAACATGTAGATGCAGTGCCGATATTTGTAAAGAACAAGTCCACGCAATGAGTTAACCCTGGTTTTACACTGTTCTTTATTTCCACAAATGGAAATATTCTGTTTTGTTTGATGTTTTTGTTACAATTAATCACTGGTTGCTAAAAATAACGAACTGCCTATTGATTAGATATGTCTGAGAGGATTACTGTGATGCTGAATGGTGATATTGCAAAGAAGATCAGGGCATTGCAAGCAAAAAAAATCAAAGAAACTTCGTCAACTGTTAGTTTTTCAAGAATCGTAAATGAAGTGCTGGAAAAAGGCTTAAAATGATAAATTATCTCTGTTTGCTCTTTACTTGTTTTTAATTTGCGAATCTGCCTGACATTCGTTTCTAGGTGTCATTCGCCTGCGCGTGTTTTTGAGCCTGGTAACATTAAATTATTTTACAGATTTCATATGTTCATATTTTTTATGATCACATCATGTCAACTGCATCGCAGTGATGCCATGCCCAATTGTGGGAATGGTGTAAAACACCTGTAAGTATGTTGAATTACATTTTGATAAATGATATTTGTTTCTAAGGGCTACATGGGTGAAGACATTTATCAAAACACCTTCAAACAATCTGAGACCCTGACCCTGATGAAGGCGATTGCTCAATGCCAAAAATGTATTTCAAATGAATATCTCTGTCTGCATCACTCTGACCTGATTAAAAAAAGCATTATCCATGATGTGAATAGTTGGATTAAAGACAAAAAATTTTAACCGGAAAACATCTTTTGATGCCTGCCTGTAATTTTTTGATATTTTAAAAAATATGTGTGCTGGGAGTAACCCTCCTTCTGTTTTCACGATATTTCGCTTTGCAGCCTACCTGAACTTAGTACAGGAACTATGAGTTCTGTTTGGCTTTGCTCCATGTGGGTCGTCTTTTTCATTCCTTTTATGGAAACCTCAGGTTTTCGCCATCACTGTGCGCCATATTGGATTATTTTCTGCTCCGTTGCCAACCATCTCTGATTATCTATCTCCAGATCACATTTCCTGTTTGGAGGGAGGAGTTTCCTCTGCCGTAGCAGCGTGTCGTGCTCCAGCTCACATGGATACTGTATCTTGTTATCTGATTTGAGTATTACTTTGCAGGCTTTGTGCCTGTTATGAACAATGTGCCGTGTTCCCTTTTCCATTTTTTCTTATTTTTCAAATCTTTGACATGCTTTGTTTTGACATCAAAGCCGGCATTTTTGAAAAATTCCACCCATTCTTTTTTTGAATGCAAATGCATTTGAATTTTCATCATTCCTGCCCATCTGGCAGTTGCCTTGTTGTCTGTGTAAAAGTCTGTACCGCAGAAAAACCGGCCTCCGGGTTTTAGCAATTTGTATATTTTTGCAAGTGCTGTTTCTATGGAATTTGCATAGTAAATCGATTCCATTGAAAAAACAAAATCAAACTTTCCTCGATAATTCATTGACTCGATGTCCGTGTGAACATATTCTTCCTTTTTATCTTCTATTTTTTTCATGGATTGAGCGATCATTTTTTTACTTTTGTCAATCCCTATGGATTTTTTACAATTTTGTTCTTTTGCTATTTTTCTTACAACCCACCCGTTCCCACAGCCTACATCTAAAAATGTAAACGGTTTGTCAAATGATATGGATTTTAAAAATTTTAAAACATTTGTCCCGTGCTCTATTTCCATTATCTCTGCCCTTCCATTTTGAGCCCACCTGTCAAAAGTTTCTCTAACCCTGTCCATGAACTCGGTTCGTTTCATTTCTAATATAACCTTCATCTTACTGATCATTATGATGAACAATTTCTTCGTGTTTCTTATATCCGATTTTTAACAATTCATTTTGAATACAATTGCCTGATGAATCATGTCGAAACTGCGGTGGAAAGTTACATGAGAATACAAAATGTTCTCGATGTTTCAAATCTAACAGCATGATCTGTAATGAATGTTCGACAATAACTCATGAGCAATTTCATTCAATTTGCATGTCTTACCAGACCGACCAAACACGCACTGTGCCCAAAATTAAGCATGGCAACTATTCAATGGCAGCTGCCATGGCTTAATTTTTCAAAAACCCTTCCAATCTTTGATGTCACAGCTACTCAAGTTTTAAGTAGGATGAGCCAGGATTTGGATCCTTATGGGTCGAATTCCAATCGTACTTAGCCTGTTTATGCTGCTTCTGATGCCTGTATATGCGTCAGCACAAACTCCGGACCGTATCACAATCCTTGAAAATTTTGGATATTATGCCAATGGCGAACCCTTGTTTGTTTATGGACAAATTGCAAATATCCTTGACGACTCTTTTCTGATAATGCAGATTTTTAATCCTTATGGGGACTTGTGCCAAATTCAACAATTGATGCCGTTACCGAACGGGTCTTTTATCACTGATGTCATCCCGCTGAAGGGCAGAATTTGCGGTATTCCTGGCGAGTATGAGATAAAATTATTCTACGGTGATTATTCAAAATCAACAACTTTTACTGTTTCGTCTGATACTTTTTCTCAGGCAAATAACGCGCAGATGGTCTCTTCTGCTCAAGACTTGATATCTTCACAAAGTTCTACAATTGGAATGCTGTTTGATATCCCGCCTCCAATTCCTGATCCGACTTCAAACGATTTGTCTCAGCTAGAATCTGATTTTGTGGGTCTGTGGAGCGAATTCTTTGTAGGCGATTTGATCATTGAAATTGATCCTTTGATTAGACCCGCCGTATCTTCATCATTAGGTTCACTTCAAAAATTACTGGATAAAGACGAAATCTCCTTTGAAATTGCAAAAAAAATAGACGAAACAATTTTCAGATCTATATTTTATTATGAGATTGGAGATAAAACAAAAGCCATTGATTTGCTAACTGACGCATTTGTAGATATCGAAAATATAAATCCTGAAAAAATACCCAACCAAAGAGCTCCAACTTTTGATGAGTTGGAAGAGACGCTTTTGAATTTGATGAAAAAATCTGACACTGTTATGAGCAAACCTGTAAAAAGCGAAGTCGGGTTTATCTTTGCAAGGGGAACTGCACCTGTATTTTCTGATGAAATCACTGATCTGATTGACGTGCTTTCAAAATCTAGGTATCTTGATGTCGTGTCAAGAAAACAAAACGACCTTTATCGCTTAGTTCAAAATGATTGGGAATTGCTAAAACCATCTCTTATGTCAAAAGAATCCATCGATGAACTGATTTCCTCATCCATACGAGTAACAGAACTACACCGGGCAGCTGTTCTTTTACGGGAATTGGACAATGTTGACAGATTCATTTCATCTGATTCTGAAGAAAACAGTGACCTTGCAACTCTGATTCAACCTGATTGGAATGCGTTGGAGCGTGACTTGGCCTTGGCCAGTTCCGTCAAAGATATTTTGGAATCTGAATCAAAAATCAACCAAATGGCTCAGGTAATTGATATTTCGTCTCGAATTAGCAAAAGTGTTGAAATCTCCCAAGCCAGCGGCGCTGATCCTGAATTAGTCGGTGACTGGAAGTTGCTTTTAGAACGGGTCGAAAATGCAGATTCAGTTGATGATGTTTTAAAAATCGTTTCCGAGTTTGATCAATCCATGACTGAATTGAGGGATAAGAGAAACCCTCTGGCTGTTTTAGAATTCCAATACAAGTCTATGAAAGAAAAAGCAGAGATTCAGGCCGATTATGAAAATTTATTTTTAATTGACAATGCACTGAGAATTTTAGACACTGCAAAACAAATGGAATCTGGAAATCCGTCTATGACCCGAATAGACAGAATTGAAGTTTTATTAAGTTGGGTCAGTGACATGTCTGCAAAAATTCAAGATGATTTGGACTCTTACAATAAAGACGCATACAAAATTCGTGCAAGCGATATCTTACAACGTGCAAAATCTCTTGAAAATTTGGTGGAACTCAGCTTGACCAAAAATAGATTTCTCCCGCATTACATAGAATTTACCGAAACGTTTAATGAAAAAATCGATAATGTGCGAGATCTTGTAATAAAAAACGACCTTGATCAAGCCGATGAATTGGTCCGTGATTTGTTTGACGAATGGAGCTCTGTGTCCCAAGCATATGCTGATGATCCTTTAGGTTCGGATGTCGGGTACACTGCAGATGAAATCAAGCGAATCGAATTCCGCAAAACCTTGGATGCTTTTTCAAACATGGTGTCTACTTTTTACAATGCCGAATTTTTGGAACATGTTGATGAATACAATCAAAAGATGGCAGATGCCAACCAGATGATCAAATTGGCAAATTTCGTTGATGCTGAATCAAAGATCTTGGAAATTGGCGATTATCTGAGCGAGTATTTGGTACTGCACGATGACGGTATAATTTATGACATATCTTTTGATGCAGAAAAAGACATCTGGGTAATTGCCGGCGCTACTGAGAAATCCGTTTTCGATAGACGCGAAAATCTCTATGTCACGGTATACAATATGGACGGAACAACTCACAGCAGCCTGAAATTCACTGATACCAAGCAGGGCGACTTTTTCACTCAGTGGATAGCCCCTACTGACCCTGGACTGTACGTTGTCATGCTGCAATACAAGGATTCCAAGGCTTCACAAATTGTCCATGTCGAGGAGGACTTTGAGTATGAATACAGTGCTGCAGATTTGAGTATGGTTGAACTTGCACGCGAATTTGATGAATTGGAATCGTTTGCAGAAAATTTTGGCGGTGAAAGTTTTTCTGAAAACCCTAGATTTGCATCGGTGATCAATCAAATTGACTCTGCGTTCAATGACAAAGATGCAAAACGTGCAGACGCTAATCTGAAAGAATTAAAAACCATCATTGAGCGGTATCTTCCAATAAGATCACACGTGGCTGTTGTCGAGGCAATTTATGACGATGATAAATTGATTGTTTCTGGCGCTGTTCAAAAAACACTTGCCTTTAGGGAAGATTTGTTTGTGGATGTATATGATCAAAGAGGAACGTTGATTGAGGAGATTTCGTTAAAGGACAACTCTTCTGGATTGTTTACTGAAGTTGTTTCACGGCAGCTTGATTCTGGTGTATATGTCGCACAATTACAATACCATGATGTAATCGTGACGGATTTTTTTAATGTAAAATAATTATTTTTTACCCTTTACCAGATTGAAGAGTTGTCTGACTGCCAATTTTGGATGGTGGGTTGCCAATTTGATCATGTTTGATAAACCAAAATCTGCTTTGATAAAGTCAATGAACTCTTCCGGTTTTAGTTCTTTGATTATGTCAAGCTCTTTATCCCATTCTTCATCGGTGAGGCCGATCCATCTGTCCTGAACTTTCCCTGCCGATTTGATTTTTGATTCTATTTCTTTCCTCCAGTTGTTTTCATAAGGGTAGAGCGATTCTTTGTCTGTCTTGCCTGCCTTTATTGCATCTGATGCCACTTTTCCTGCAACCCTTCCAAATTTTATGGCGTATCTTATCCCTTCCAAAACTAGAGGGTTTGCTTGTCCTGCCGAGTCCCCCACCAGAATCAAATTGTTGAAGACAGTTCTCCTGGATAATCCGTCATTTGGAATTAATCCGTAGTGAAATTCAATTTCAGTCAACTTTCCTAATTTTTTTATCGGTCCTAACTTCTTGTCTATTATCTCTTTGAGTCTTTGAGCTGGGTCTACGTTTGATTCCGGTTTCCCGACACCCACCCCTATCCTTACCATGTTATTTCCTAACGGAAAAATCCATGCATATCCCGCAGGTGAGTATTCTTGCCCTACCATCAACCACCATGTTTCAGAATCCACATGCTCTGCCTTCATTTCATATTCTGCACCTGCGCCGAACCTTTCCCACTGTTCTGCAAACCCCATTGCCTTGCAAACTGTTGATTGAAAACCGCTTGCATCAATCACAACTTTGGAATGAAATGTGGTTTCTCCATTCGGTCCAACACCGCTTACCCCTACAATATCCCCCTCTTCGTTTTTGATGACATTCTTGATGTTCGTCTTTACAAAAATATCTGCACCGCACTGCTCTGCCTCGTTTGCCAACCATCTGTATGTTTTTCTTACGTCCAATACAGCTGCCCTTGGAACGGTATCGCTGATTGTAACCTCGTTATTGGGAGAACAAAATGAAAAATTCTTAATCTGATTAAAACAGTCGTCTGGGATTCCGAACTCCTTTATGTTTTGAATCCACGTTACGCCACTGGTCCTGACTGTCTCTGCAATCGAACTTTCCTTTTCAATCAAAGCTACCCTGACTCCGTTCTTTGCAGCAGCATATGCAGCTGAGGATCCTGCTGGCCCTCCGCCCACAACTACTAAATCATAATGATGTTCTTCTGGCAATTACTTTGAATGATGAATGCCTAGGTTATAATTTTGAGGGACAGGCTGCTATTTTTTTAATACTGGAGCACCTGTGGTGTCGTTTTCTCTTTCTGAATCAAAAGTTTCCATGTGTGAAGGATCTCTGTGCATGAAACTATGGGTTTCCCCCGGTGTTTTTCTGCAGAATTTTGAATGAATTGTCTCTTCAATTTTTAACGTTGTCTCATTTTCATGAAATAGATGCTTTCCACAGTCTGGACATGTGAATTCAGGCATAAATTCCGTCAGTGTCAAATCTATTTAGATGTTTCATACTTTTGGGGGGTAAATCATTCTCAACCCAAACTTTAGATGTTTACTCGTTTGCTGTCAAGCATGGATGAGTCTGATGTTGGATCGTTTTTGATGTGGTCTGCTATTACGGGAATAATTATGTTGGTCACTGGATTAAGTTATCGGGCATATTGCAAAAAGAACAACATTCCCGCATCTTGATTTTTAAAAAATCCGATGTTATCCTTCTGAAGCCGTTTTTCCACCATCTACATTTAGGATGGCACCTGTAACCCAATTGGCCTCATCAGATGCAAAATAGAGTGCTGCATTTGCAACGTCTTCTGGTTCCCCGACTCTTGCAAGGGGCAATCTTTCTTCCAAGACCTTTCTTGCTTGAGGATCGTCAAGATATGGTTTTATCATTCCCGAATTGATGATTCCGGGATTAACACAATTGCACCTGATGTTTTGTCTTGCATATTCTACCGCGATTGATTTTGTAAACATGGCAATTGCAGCTTTGGTGGATGAATATACTGCCAAGTGGACTCTTGGTATCGCCCTTTCGCTTGAAATTGAACCAATGTTGACAATTGCCCCGCTTTTGACATCTGACATTTTTGACAGTACAGCTTTTGTCATGTGAAATACTCCAAACAAATTTACGTCGATTAATTTTTTAATTTCGGAATCTTTCATTTCGTGAAAATGTACTGGGTCGTTAATCGCACCTGCATTATTTATCAGAATATCTATTTTGCCATATGTGTTCATGATCTGATTCACTGCTTGCAATACTTGGGATTCGTCAGTTAAATCGCACGATATTGAAACGGTTGATCCCTCGTTTCCTATCTCTTTTCTGGTGGCCTCCAGCTGCTCCAAATTCCTTGCGACTAGGATTACTTTGGCGCCTTCCTCTGCAAATCTCTTGGCGATGCCTTTCCCTATGTCGCTAGATGCCCCGGTAACGATGGCCACTTTTTCATTTAATCGCATGATTTTGTACTGTCATCATAACTTATAGAATTTTTGTTAAATTCTATTCGTGATTTTGGTTGTTTTTATTTATTGATTTTTTTGAGATATTCGATGATTCCTGTATAGTCTATGTCCCCAAACCCCTCCCTGATTGCATTTTCATAAACCTCCTCTGCCTTGCTGATCATTGGCAGTTCAATCCCGAGGGATTTTGCAGCGCCTGTTATGGTGCTGATGTCTTTTTTCAGATTTGAAAGCGTGAATGTTGTATCGTATTTGCCGTCTATCATTTTGTATGCCTTTTTTTCACTCATCCCTGTTTTGAAATAAGTGGAGTTTAGAATTTCTAGAAATATTCTGGGATCCACGTCTGATTTTTTTACAAGGGTTATTCCTTCGGACAGCGCCAAAGCCAGCATTGTGATTTGAAGGTTCATTGCCAGTTTTACTGAATTGGCAACCCCGCTTTCTCCTAAGAAAAACACTTTGTTTGCTATGGCGTCAAACACCTCTTTGCACTTTTCAAAACTTCCTTTGTTTCCTGATGCCATCATAACCAAATCCCCTGCAATTGCGACGTTTGGACCGCCCATTACCGGTATGTCAAGTTTAGATATTCCGGAATCGCTGAACTGCTTTGAAATGTTTTTTGATTCTGACGGGTCAATGGTGCTCATATCCGCGACAATCAGTTTATCCTGATTGCCGTTTGCAATGCCTTCGTTTCCAAACGACACTTGTTTTACCGCATCTGCATCTCTTACAACTATGATTACCAGTTCTGAATTTTCTGCCACTTCTCTTGGCGATTCGGCAATTGCTGCCCCCCTCTCCTTTAACTCAAATGTTTTTTCTTTTGTTCTGTTGTAAGCTGTAACTTCAAAACCGGAATCTACCAAACGCAATGCCACGGCGTTACCCAGCATTCCTAATCCGACAACTCCTATTCTTTTCATTTGCGCTCTCCTGGCGTTGCTCCGCTAGTGCCTTTCTTCATTTTGGATCTCCCAATGCTTGTTTCCAAATCTTGAGGCCACAAACTCTAGCTGGCCTATTGTTTTGTCCCCGCTTTTGATCTTGGCAAAATCAAATTTTTTCATTTTGATTATTTTTTCTTTAGGCTTGTATCCGCCTTCTATGACTTTTACTTTGAATCTTTTACTTGCTTTGATGATCATCTTCCTTGCACTCTGGACATTTCCAATCCATGAAAACATTTCAAACTCTCCAAAATTTTCGGTGGCCACGCTATAGCCGTATAGCCTTGCTTCCAGCTTGATGGATTGTGATTTTGCCTGTTCATTTAACCACGCAATGACCTCTTCTCCGTGTCCTTTTTCCACCCCGAATGTTTCTGAATCTGCCAAGTGATTACCATCACGATGTTAAACCATAATAATCATTTTCAAACCCATGTTAAACTAAAATATCGATTCAATCATGACACTTCATGATCACAATTGACTGCAAGGATGTAATGTCAGTTAAGCATGATTTGCTTGTATATGTGGCCGATCAAGTGGCCGCAATTCCCACGCTGAAGCATCACCAATTCACTTTGTCGTCTTTGGATGACGACGAGGCTGTTGACCCCACAGCAGTAATTTCCGCAATAAAGGAATTCTTGGATTCTATAGACGAGGGAAAAAACTTTGCCGTAATTTCAAGCCACAACACAATAAACATCACGTCTATTTCTGGAACGGTAATTGAAAATACCGCAAGTCAGTCCGAACATGAGATGTTTTCATGCACCCATTGTGGGTTTGTAACGCGATACGAGGTTGAATTAAACGTTCACATGAGAATCCATTACCTGTAACTTTGCTTCAGTTTTTTAATGCCTGGTTTCCATCTCATTGGAATTCCTGTGGCGTTGAAAACCGTGGTGTGGAATCTGTTCCGGAATTCAATTGTTTGCGATGTCGGGTGTGTCGAAATCTGTCATGATTGCATTATCCTGGTTGCCGAGAACTCGACAGATTACAATTCTGCACTTATTTGGTTTCACAAATCATAATGTGTGATGCCGTAAAATTACAAATGCCGTGATAATGATGACGGATGAAATCATGACGTGAATTTTACCGTAAGCTGGTTTTTAACAGGATCTTTATAAGCGCTAATCGCACAAACAGTTTGTGACAAAACCTTTGAAGAATAACGTGTCTAAGATTTACTGTGAGAAGTGTGATCTGGTGTTTAATTCCCGTGAAAAATTTGAAAAGCATCTTGAGGGGCGTCATTCTAGCTTTGTATGTGAGGTCTGTCCGATTGACACTGCTATTGCAAAATTTGTAAATTTATTCAAGAAAAAATCCTCTCGCAATTTGGAATAAGTTTTTTTAACCAATACTTTCTGATTTGTATTATGAACAAATTGGGCGTAACTATGGGCATTATTGTTGTTGTAATTGTTGCCGGAGTCGCATTTTCATTATCTTCACCGCCTTCTGAAACTGCCAATCTCGATATGGGCAGGACCCACGGGACAATCTCGACTGCCATGGGTTCTCCAATTTTAGGTGACCCACTGGCACCGATAACTATTGTTGAATTTGGAGATTATCAGTGTGAGATGTGTTACAGATGGTTTCATACTTCAAGACCTATGATAGTTGAAAATTATATTGAAACTGGCAAGGCGAATCTTGTTTTCGTTGACTTGGCATTTTTGGGTAGGGATTCATCCAAAGCAGCTCAGGCGACATACTGTGCTGAAGATCAAGGGCAATACTGGGCATTTCATGACATGCTGTACAATTCTCAAGAACATGTGGATGACGGATGGGCTAATTCTGAAAGGCTAAAGGCATTTGCATTTGGCCTGGAGATGGATATGGGGCTGTTTGACAGCTGTCTGGATTCTGGAAAATATTTGAAACGAGTCGATTATAACATCCAACAGGCAAAAAAACACGGTGTAAACTCCACTCCTACCTTCGTTGTTGTGGGAAATGATCAAGAAAAACAAATTAGCGGCGCGCAACCGTTCTCAGTGTTCAAACAAATATTGGACACAATGGTTTAGATGACGTCTGCAATCAACCTGGTCTTTTCAAATTCAAAGTATCTTCTCCTATCTGCCGTAATTTTTTCGTCGATGTTGGTTGGGTTGCTGATTTTATCTGAATACGTTTTCTTAAACCCGTACGTTGTTAGTCATATCCCGCCCGGAACCGAATTCGGGTTTGCCCTCATTGTGACGATTTCTGCATTATCTGCGCTGGTATTGCCGATGAACATATTTCGTATCAATACCCTCAAAAAATCCAAACAGAAAATGGGCGGTGGCGTGTTTGGTTCTGTTGTCGGGGCAGCTGCAGGTGCATGCAGCTGTGGTCCGATAGGGTTTGCCGTGATCTCGACATTTGGCTCAGTCGGAGCTACGGCAACGGCATTTCTGACCAACTACGAGATCCCAATCCGGATGATTGCTGTTGGAATACTGGCAGTCACATACTTTACAACCGTAAAATCCCTCAAAACTGAATGCACGTTTGATCCAGACCTGTAATGCGTTAGAAATTACCAATCAGGGAAGACCCTGATGATTCAGTCTAATCTTTTTGCACCTTGAATTTTCCCTGTGATAAAAGCAAGGTCGTACGTTCGAAGTAATACCTCCTCCCCGTCTTCAGGATGGGTTTGTAGGTGTTTTGACATGTTTTTGATAATTTCTTCCTTTGATGGAATTTCTGGATCACTCATTTTGATTTTAACCTACAATGCCTCGGATTGGAGTAATTTAATGATTCAAACTCATCTGAAACTTATTCTAATTTCAAAAGTGAGTTTTTGTATCAATTATGCACTAAATAGGCAAACTTTTGAAACCTTGGGACGTATCATTCAGTCGGTACAAGTATTTCTATGACAATCATGTATATTCCAATTCGGCCCAGTAGGAGAGATCCTGAAGCTGATGAACTTGAATATGCTGAAGATTGACATCTGCTTCGCATTTCTAAAATAATCTGAGAAATTTCCAAAATTTGCAAAGTCGAGATATTTATTTGCCTTTTTAGGATTTAATGTGATGCGG
Organism: Nitrososphaerota archaeon; assembly: GCA_032127635.1. GTDB lineage: Archaea > Thermoproteota > Nitrososphaeria > Nitrososphaerales > Nitrosopumilaceae > Nitrosopumilus. The sequence goes on along the minus strand of JAQBHN010000104.1, from coordinate 1,679 downwards.
AATTGGAATTTAATTTTTGGAATATTCATAATTTCTAGCCCCATTCTGTTTGCAATGATCGCATTCCCTGATTCCATAGCTTGGAGCTGGAATGAGGGCCGTGGCGGCTATTTTTTTGCTTTGATCTTTATTGTCGCTGAATTAATTGGATTGAAGATAGTAATTTCAAAGAAAAAATTACTTGCCGTGATTCCTCTGGCTTTAGCTACTGTCGCATACCTTGTTTCTTTGGAATACGGTTTAAGAGAATACATTGTCAAATCTGCAGAATTATTCGATGTGCAATTAATCTATTCTTGGACGTGGATGTGGGATTTCGTAGTCATGGCAATATTTGTTGTTGTGGCGCTGAGTATTTTCTTCGGAAAGCGCTGGATTAGAATTGCCCCCGCTGGCCCGATATTTCTTATGGGTACCGCTATAATTCTTTCACTTGACGCATTTTTCCCATATGACACACTCGGCCCGTTACAATACGTTGTTCCGTATTTTGTTCAGGCAAATGTTTGGATAATCACTGCACTTGACCTTGGAACTGCAGTTGCTAAAGACAATGTGATGTTCTTGCGCGGTGATCACGGTTCTATGGCCCTTCAAGTATTTTGGCCATCAGCTGGTGTCCACAGCATCATAATTTTTTCATTGGTGATTGGGGCATTCATGCTAAAACTAAACATCCATAGAAACAGAAAGGCAATTTATTTTGTTTTAGGGATTATCGGAACCATCGGCGTCAACCTGATCCGAATTTTTTCACTGTCCTGGTACGCACTGAAAGTCACGACTGATCCTGTTGCGTGGGAGGAATACCACAAAATAGCAGGAGAGATAATGTTCCTGCCCTGGCTATTTGCGTTCATTTTTGCAGTGATTATAATCGAATCAAGGCGCCTGAAGAAATCAGAAAAATAAGCCCGGTTTTAAAAATAACTGGTAATGTCGCTTTGCCCTTGAATCTCTGAGAGTTCTGAGACCTTTACCCCCAGTCTTCTGATTGTGATTGTTTGGCTCTCCAATGCCTCTCTTAGCAGCTGGTCCGCTATTTTTTCCAATTCCTCTGCGCTTGCAGTGGGGCTTCTCAGCATTCTTGATTTTGATTTGTTTGACAAATCTGACTGTACAAAATGTATTCCTACTGATTTGAACACCTGGTTGTTTTTTTTAACAACACCGTGTACCTCTTTGCAAAGTTCTGTGATGTTTTCAGACAGGTATTGGTACTCTTTTGAGTCTTTTTTCAGCGTCGTGATTTTGCTGTACTGTATTCTTGCTTCACGTTCTTTTACCTGCTCATTGTCGATTCCTCTGGCGGCATTGTAGATGTACGCCCCCGTCTTTCTGCCCAACTCTTTGTTTAGTGTGAAAATATCCATTTTTTTTAAATCTTGAATCGTTTCTAAACCCATCTCCAAAAACCTCCCTTCCATCTTTTTACCTACGCCTGGTATTGCTCTTATTTTTAATTGATCTAAAAACACTTCGACCTTTTCTGGAGACACTGTTGTTAGCCCGTCTGGTTTTTGAAAGTCAGATGCGATTTTTGAAATTAGTTTGTTCGGAGAAATTCCTATCGAACAACTGAGTTTTATTTTGTCCTTGATGGTATTTTTTATCTGCTGTGCTAGGTGATTTGCTCTTTCAAAATCCCCCTCGACTCTTTCTGTTACGTCCAGATACGC
>JAQBHN010000103.1:0-30906 GCA_032127635.1 Nitrososphaerota archaeon | reverse complement strand
TGAAAAAAACAGGCTTGCTCAATTCCAGATTGGAATAATCAAACTCCAACGCGTCCCCGCACTCCGGATTAAAGTTTTGATTTGTGGACTTGCAAATCGCATCTTGCAATCCCACCAACACGTCATCAATTTCAATACTGTGTGACGCCTGTCCCAAAACAGTTCCACAGAAAGCTATTCTCCCATCACCAGAACCGATATCCACCAATTCAGCACATCCCAATTCTTTGGCAATGCTAGTCATGGCATATGCTGACATTATCCATGTGGGATAGAACGGCTGACAGCTTGAACCGTGTTTAATGCTGTTTAGCCAGTACTCGTTAATGTCTCCCTCGTAGACGGTACATAGCGTCCCCCCAATGTCTTCCTCATAGTGATTGAAATAGATTGGATTTTTGAGGGCGAATTCATGAAGTTGCTGTAAATGTTGTGAAGGCAATTGAAATTTTTCTGAAACTGCTGACGGGATTACCTCTTGAATGTGCGCATTGCCAGAATAATTTCGGGCAAAACTCTGCTTTACGTGAACAAGATTCTTTACAAGTTCACCCAGCATAATTTTTTATAATGATTGGGTTTCATAAACTCATGGTATTTTTTCAGCATTTCTAGATGTTAGAAAAGCAATTTCTTGCTCTATTTTCTTTATCTGATCAATGGTGGTATCTTGTAATTTTTCTATATTTTTGATGTCACTTTCAGAAGGTTCCATCACCATCTCAAAATCCAAACTCTTCAATGTGTTTAGATGGACATTCCTCTGTTCCAGGAGTTTTTCTATTATAATCTCGGATTCAGACATTTACACAAATAATGTTATTTTAAACTCGTAGATTTATTCCCCGTATACCGACTGAAGGATGGAACTGTTCATAGCAACTTCGGGCGTGAACTGGACATTTACGGTTACCCTGTTGCTAAAATCGATATTTACATTATCAAACAACGATTTGTATTTGCCTACACTTCGTCTGTTCTCTGTAAAGTCCCCCCCTGCCCGGATTAGCAATCCCTGTTCAATCAGTTCGTTGATCTTTCTGTATCCTGACGTCTTTGGAATGTTTAATTTTTCCAAGATTTCCGAAATGGTCCATGGCTCGCCGATGGATGCATTGAGAATTTTTGACATTTCATCGTCGCTGAATGCCTTCAGGATCGATTGGTTGATGGACGGATCCAATATCGTAAATCTTTTTTCAACTTTGTCTTTTTTTGACTTTATGCTGCAAATATTGCCTAGGAATTTCTTTTCCAGTTCCTTTGCGCCGGATCCAAAAAACTCTGTCAAGACGGAATCTAGTTTTTCAAACTCCTTGATTGACTGGGTGATGGAGACGCCGTATTTTTCAAATAGGCGGTTTTGTATGCTGCGAAATGCAGCATCCCCAAGATTGTCCAGTATTATTTTTTCAAAAGCCGCTGCAAATAATTGATCAATCTCACTCATGATTCATTTGCAGATACCTTGGCATCGCATTCCCCCAGATTCATACTGTGATCTCCGATAGTTTTCGAATGTGGCTAGTGTCGTTTTGTACTGCCAAATTAAGGGCTTTTTGCATTTCTTGTTCAAGTTCGATATCATCATCATAAGTTTTTATTATTTCACACTCTTGTATGGTGCTTAATTTTTTGAAATTTCTATACTGTGCATAGTTTACCTTGCAAGAGTAATAGTCATATTCGTCTTTGAATTTGTATTTGATTTTGAATGATGCTGGCACATGATTTTCTGTTTCAGAAATATCTGCAATGGCTTGGCTTAGCACATCCACGCCAAAAGGCTTTGATATTACCGGTATGTTCAACATTTCAAAGAGGTGCGTCTCATAATCATTTGAATTCGCAGTAATCACAATAATTTTGGCGTTTTGATCTTTGTCTTTTATGTTCTCTACGGCATACAGCCCATCATAGTTTGGCATTGCCAAATCTGTAAAAACAATGTCCGGATTGTGTTTTTCATACAACTCTACTGCCTCTTTGCCGTTACTTCCCTTGGCAAGAACCTCTATTTTGAACACATCTAGAAAATCACAAAGTAGGTTCAGAATGTCTCGATCATCATCCACTACAATGCAGTTAACCATGTGTATGCCCCCATTTGCTTCCCAACTTGATCACATATTCATACTTTATATGATTTTATTAAATTGTCAAATCCCACCATCGGGAATTTCCAAAAATGTCTGTCCGGATGTCTAATTACATTCCCATAAATGCCATGGAATGATGCAATATTTGTTGAGATATCTATTTGATGGCAATCCGTTTTCACAGTCTGAGACATCTATGTCGATAAAAGAGGTAATCGAATGTGAAAAATGCATTTCAAATGAAACGCTTTGCTGGTTTCATTCAGAATCGTTGAAATCAAGTATAATTGCTGATGTTCAAAACTGGATTAATTACGGGAAAAAAATTGAAGAGGATGAAGATTTCAAGCGAAATAGTTCGTAATTGCTAGTTCAAAATTTTAAAATTACCCTCAATCCCCGACGTCGTCTTTCTGATTTTACAACTGTCTGCTCAACGCTCATTTCTTGCCATTCAGTTTTTTCATGATGTTCCAGTGCACATTGCGGTGAACAGTATCCGCTTGAACGATTTTCAAATTTATTCTTACAGTATGAGCAAATCTTTTTCAACACTCCAATTTTTTTTAACAGCATATAATCATAAAGTCATTTTTTAACTAGTGCCAACAATCTATCAAATGAAAATTCAACATCCAGCAATTTTTCAACATCTGTGAAAGTTGAGACAAGTTGAATTAGTGGATTCTAATCTCCTGTTTGTTTTACCTGATGATGCCAAAAATTATAAAATTATGAACCCCTTAATACAAAGCATATTTCAGTAAATCGCATGTCTGTCCAAGTAAGACCAACAGGTGTTACCATACTTGCAGTACTGGAGATAATTTCAGGTGCCATTGCAATTGCAATGGCCGTGTTCTTTGGTGCGTTGATGGGTTCAGTCGGAACGAACATGATGGGAAATGGCGGCGGTGCAGTAATGGGCATGATTAGCGGGATCACAGTAGTTCTTGGCTTGGTTTCATTTGTAATGGCATGGGGGTTGCTGAAGGGAAAACCGTGGGCATGGACTGTGACTCTGATTTTGACAGTAATCAGGGCGGTATTTGATTTGCCATCGATGAACATTGTCGGATTGATAATTGACGTTGTAATCTTGTATTACTTGTTCAGGCCGCATGTCAAGGCATACTTTGGCAAAAGTGCACATGTTTTGTAAACTCCAATACGCTTAAGTCGATGAAAATCAAACATAGCCGTTGGCAAAAATTACGATAAATGCAATCAAAGATGGCCCTTGCATTGTCAAAGCAGACGGTGAGAAAGTAATTGCGTTGTGCAGATGCAATGAATCCAGTAACAAACCTCGATGTGACGGCACTCACGCTAAAGTAGGATTCAAAGCAGATGAGACAATCATTGATGTTTAACGGACTCTGAATTTTTTGTATCTAAAATCACCTTAAAAGGATCAGTTACAAAAAATGATGCTGAAAAATGAGCAGTGATGCAGAGTTAGACACTTGGCCCACATTGCCAATGAAAAACCGTGGAATGTAAGACGGCGACAACACCAGTATGAAAAGAGCAAATCATCCATATTGTTTAAATTCAAGAATTACAATCCCCACATTAGAAATGAACTCTCGTCACAAAGTTCAAGAAGCATACGATGATGACGAATATTTCGATCTTGGAAACGATTCGGAGTCGGACTAATTAGATTAAGAGGATGGTTAATCTTCAAAGCCCCAGTAGATGACACGGGTCAAGATCTTAGGGCTTTAGGATTTACAATCTTTTTTTATTCCAGGTTGCTCGTAAAATCACTACAAGTTTTATCATCTGGTGGGGGATCGTGTGAGATTGCTCGTGACAGGTGTGCAAAAAGCAGGTTATGGGCATTTGTTTGATGGATTTTTGCAGAATTACCAATAAGATTAAGTTTGAAATCGTCGTATGGAATACATGGCAAAACTAACCAGCAAAGAAAAAGCAAAAGAAATGGAGAAGTCCAAGGCAAAGCAAATAAACAAAAACAACAAATCAGTTCCTAAAAATCTAGAGAAAAAGCAGTATGACGAATCCCTGGCAGAACTAAAAAAAGACATCAAGGACGAGCCTTAGATTCCAAACTCCAACACGCTTAAGTTCAAAATCAGCGTAGTACATCCATGAGATTGGAAGCAAAGAGGATGGCCCAGGATTCGCTCTACAATCTAGAAAGGAAAATCGCGCTATCCGTCGAATTGAAAAACGGGCTTGAATCAATTTCGCAAGAGGAGAAAGAAGCGTTAGAACAATACATCGACCTTTTGAATACGCATAAACAAAATTTGATGGTATTTTTGCAGACTTGATCCCGACACCGTCACACTACAGTTGAACTGTTTTACTCCATCATCCATCCGCACGATGCGGGAGTATGGCTATGACTCATTTTCGCTTAACCTGTTGAAATCCAGCATAATTTTCGGTAACTTGTCATCAGGATTTGCGACTATCCCATTTTTTTTGCAATAGTTGATGTAATTGGGCCAATTTTTCTTTGACGCCTCGTTGAAATCTTCTCCAACCATGTCGTCATACCAATATATGATCGTCAGACCATACTCGAAAAACCTCTTCAGATATGTGGCGATGTGTGATGGAATTTTTCCGTTTAGTTCCAAATATGCTATTTCGTCAACAGTGTTCAAATAATCATTTGCGTATCTTTGACAGTCCTCAGTTGTTTTGAGAATTGCATTTTTGTTTAACCTGCTGGTCAGGTCCTCGTGGAAGCTTCGCAACAATTGGGAATGGGTAGCTCTGGTGTTTTCCTTGATGCTTTTCCAAGTGATTATCAGAGTAATTGCAAATATCGTGGCTGTGAATGAGCTTATCAGAACAGGGTATACTGCAAGATCAACTGCCATTTCATAACATCATTAACGTAACGTATCTAAACTTTGCATTCTGCAACTATGTTCCATTGAATGTGACTCCATCCCTCGATGAACTTTAGATGGTGCTTTTCTCGCATGCCATCTGTGGTGGGCTGTATTAACAAATACGTTCAGGATTCTCATGGTTGTCGTAAACAACTTTTTTACGGAGTCATGAGTAGTTTGTACGAACTCCTCCAATGTTAGATTGCCATTCATCAAAGAGCAGTTATCACTTATTATCAATAAGAAACAATTGCCTAAGTTATTTCAACAGTTATTGTATAATTACCCGCTTTACTATATCTAATGGACGAATAGTATGCCAGTGAGACCAAAATATCCCTCATTGACGGTTACAAAGCAAAAAGAGGATGAAAAATCAATGACAGTCAATCAACGAACTGCAAGAATGCGCAGACAGAGGGGATACCAGTGGGAAGACACCATCGTAAAACGGTTCAACGGTGCCGATAACTGGAAAGCATTCAGGCTCGGCTCCCCCAGCATCGCATTGCCCGATGTGCTGGCAGTAAATAACGATAATAGCACGATCTTTACCATCGAGGCAAAATCTGGAACCAGTACATCGCTTCCAGTTCCAGCTGATCAGATTGAGCGCTGTTTGTCTTGGATTAAAACATTTGATATTTACAAAAAAAAGAACGTGTTATTGGCTTTCAAATTTTTATCAAAAAAACGACTGGGAATTGGAATGTACGAAAGCCGAGAATTGCGAGAATACTTCAAGATTTGGGACGAATCCCTTGAAATTACTGACTGCGTATGCACGTATGAGGGCAAATTTTTTGCAAAAGTTGACGGTTCCAGAAAGGAACTTTTTCTCAAAGAGTGTAGAATGCCATTTAAGACCAAGCAGAGAACTAGTGCCCAATCGAACTAATTCTTCAAATCGTTTTTAAGGATAGGATGTCTAGTTTAGACATGCCTGAAGAAAATACGGATGCAAAGTCATTTGAAAAAAATGTTGAATCTTTGCTTGAAACTGTCTCTGATGCAAAAGTAAACTCAAGGACAAGTTTTGAGGAATTTACAGACGAAAGAATGCTCATCAGCAGCGATGCGTTTGGCAAAAAACAGATGAAGATCAAGGTATTGGAAGTCTCAGACGAAAGCCCCGTACTAAAATGGAAGTTCGGCGATCGTGTAAAAGTTACAAAAATTATGGTGACTGTCAAACACCTTACAACTCAGCAGGTTGAAGAAGGAGAATTCGATATCGAGTCAATTGAGAGAGAACTGGCTGAAAAAAGACACTATTCTTCTACAAATAGGTGGATTCCCGTAGAGGATATCAAGAACGGTTATGTTGTAGGTTCAAAGCACACCAGGTTGATCAGCGACGCATCAGCGTTAGACTACATATTATTTTGATCATCAATCCGGCACGTGAACAATTTAGCTGAAAACGTTATAAACAAAAGATATTGAAAACACAATATGAGTTCAAAGGAATTCAAAGTAAACGGAACGGATTACAGAATAACGCTAACCGATGCAGTAATCGGCCATGTGAATAATCTGAAGGACCTCTACAATGCAGCATATGAGGATCCTGAAAGCTTTGAAGACGTGAGTTCCGAGATATCAAGTACAATTACAGAAATCGCAAGCACCACAGAGCCAGAGGCTGAGGACAGTGATTTGGACGGAATCATTCAAGAAATCATCAAGGCAGTGGACCACAAGGCAGATGAAATCAAAAAAGAATTAGAGGATAAGCCCGTAAAAAAGACGAAATCTAAAAAATAATCTCGTTTTGACCTAAAACTCATAAAAAATCGGTGGATAAATTATATTCTAAATCAAATAATCAAAACCATGTCTAGTTGCGAATGCGGAATTTGTGGACACCATAGCGAGGCAGAGTGTCGTGAAAAAGAGTGCAAGTGTTGTTTAAATTTTCACGAAAGATCAGGCCCCAAACGAAAGTAGCCGTTTCAAAATTAGGCATCGTCGCCATAGCAGCTGCATTTTTTTGATATGTGTCGGTTACATCCCAAAAGTTTATGATCACGGCAACCACACAAGACGCATTTTTTTCCTCCAGTCATATCTTTTCTATCAGATCCCCAATGCCTTCCATCATCTTCCTATCTTCCAGCGCTTCAATTATCTTTAACCTCATATTCTTTACTCGGTTTACATCATCGGAATACAGGGGAGCCATGGTCTCAATCTCTTTTTCAAAAAAATAATTTTCCAAATAATGCTCAAATTTTGATTTTAATTTTTTGAAATCTGACAATGTTATCTTGCCGTCGTCAAGGTTGTTTGTAGCCACTTTGAGGAACCCGTTGATTTTCAGCATTTCTTTCTTGATGTGATCAAGATCACCTGGCTTGTCTTGAATTTCCTTAAGGCCGTTGTACGAATCAAGTGTCTGTGAAAGGATTTTCTTCAGATATTCATTATAAGTAACCACGGATAGAGTTGAAACACATCCAATCTAAAGTTTAGCAAAAACAGATTAACTCAAACAATGTTTACAGGATTTCCTTTAAATTATCACTTATTATCTGGAATTACGATGAAAGGGGACGCCTATCTCAAGTGTATTGATCCAAAATGCGGATTGGAGTACCCAATTGATAACACCAATGTTCAATGCGAGCAGGGCCACTTGCTGGATGTAAAATATAAAAACAAACCTCCGTCGTCACTCAAGGAAGTTTTTTACAAAAGACAGAATTCCGAGGGAAGCATATTCAACGAGAGCGGAGTTTGGAGGTTTAGAGAATTATTAAATTTTTGTCAGATAGATACCGAGAATCTGGAGGAGTGCTCAAAATATCTAGTCTCACTTGACGGTGCTGAGGGGAGACAGTCCAAACCATACAGGATGTCAAAAGCTGCAGAATTTATTGAAATTTCAAATAATAATTTATGGTTACAGCCTGAAGGATACAACCCAAGCGGATCATTCAAAGATAACGGGATGGCAACTGCTGTAACTCATGCAAAAATGGTAGGTGCGAAGAAAATTGTTTGCGCATCGACTGGAAATACATCTGCATCGGCAGGAATGTTTGCGGCAAACGAAGGGATAAACTGTGATGTGTATATCCCAGCTGGCCAAATTGCCCCGGGCAAACTCAGTCAAGCGTATCAGTTCGGAGCGCAGATTGTGGAAGTAGACGGTAACTTTGATGACGCATTAAAACAGTCGCTGGATGACGCGCAAAATCATGACGGATACACGGTAAATTCCATAAACCCTTTCAGAATAGAGGGGCAAAAAACAATTCCGTTCAGGTCTTTGGAATATTTGGGTTGGGAATCGCCGGATTGGATTGTTTATCCTGGCGGGGCCCTGGGCAACACTTCTAGCTGTGGCAAGGCGTTGATGGAACTGCATGAGTGGGGATGGATTAAAAAAATTCCAAGAATCGCCGTGATTAACTCCGAGGGCGCAAGCACGTTGTCAGATTTGTACAACGGCAAATTTGAAAATAAAGAGCTGCGATGGAACAAAGGTGATCCTGACACAGAGTTGATTTCAAGGTACTATGATCATTTGGATAAAGAGGGGTTGAAGCCAAAAACAAAAGCCACTGCAATTCAGATTGGCAGGCCTGCAAATATTTTGAAGGGGTTGCGCGCGTTGGAATTCACCAACGGGGTGGTAACAACGGTGACAGATTCCGAAATGCTGGACGGCATGTCAGTTGTCGGACTAAACGGTTTTGACTGCGAAATGGCATCCGGGGCAACAGTGGCGGGGATCAAGAAACTGATCAGCGAGGGAACGATCAAAAAAGACGATGTCGTCGTAGGAATTCTCACAGGAAGGCAAAAAGATGCCATGATACCTGTAGATTATCACAGAAACCCCGAGAACAGATTTGCAATTCCGCCTAAAAATTAGCCACAATTGGGCTCGGAAAGGATCCATCTTTAACTTTAAATCCATGCTTTACAAAAAAAATGCAACCAAAAGATGGTGCTAAAAAACTAAATGCATATTTGTCACACATATTCTAAATTTTCTACGAGAACATCATGGTAGATTTATGGATTGAGATTGCAATACTAGCTATCCTCATAGGATTTTCAGGGTTTTTCAGCGGGCTGGAAGTAGCTTTAGTCGGTACGAGGAGCTCAAAAGTAAACCAGTTGAGAAAGCAAAAAGTAAAAGGATCAGAGGCGCTCTACAAACTAAAACAGAACCCGAGCTGGATGATGTCAAGCGTAAACCTTGGCAACAACATGGTAAATGTTGGCTCTTCAGCTCTTGCAACCAGTTTGGCAATCAGACTGTTTGGAAATGACGGTTTGGCAATCGCAGTTGGAATAATGACATTTTTGATATTGGTTTTTGGCGAAATCACTCCAAAAACTTATTGCAATGCAAACGCCACAAAGATTGCCTTACGTTTTTCGCGTGTGCTGCTTGTGTTCAGTTATGCGTTATGGCCGGTAGTGAAGTTATTTGAAATCATTACAAAAAGCATGGTAAAGCTGACTGGCAGCAGTGACACTTCACCTCCAATCACAGAAGAGGAGATCAAGGGAATTGTGGAGCAGGGTTTGGCAGACAAGGCGTTGGAAAAAGACGAGAGTGATCTTGTCCACAGCGCATTGGAGTTTGATGACACTGTCATTCGAACTGTAATGACATCAAGAACCAAGATGTTCACGCTGCCTGCAAAAATGCTATTGTTTGAGGCGTTGCCACTGATCAATCAGAACGTCCATTCAAGAATACCTATTTTTGGAGAGACGAATGACGATATTGTCGGATTTATTCACGTCAAAGACATCCTCCAGGAGTTGGAATCTGACAACAAAATGAAGACGTTAGAGCAGATTTCAAGGGATCCTGTTTTCGTATCTCAAGAAAAAAGGGTAAGCTCACTGCTGAAAGAAATGAAGGGCAGAAAAACGCATCTGGCCATAGTGATGGACGAACATGGCGGCGTCGAAGGGCTAGTTACGCTGGAGGATCTAATCGAAGAAATAATCGGCGACATTGAAGACGAGACAGATGCGTTCCGAAAAGCGGATCACTATGTGATTGACAAAGACACGATTGAAACTGACGGGACGATTGAAATCGAAAAGATCAACCGTATCTTCAAATCAGAGTTGCCTGAAGGCGACGACTACAGCACCTTAAACGGCCTACTTCACGAGCGATTACAGGACATTCCGCAAGAGGGAGACAAGTTGGAAATAGACAACATAAGAATAATCGTTGAAAAAGTGAAAAAAAACATGACGGAAAAAATAAGGATAGAGCGAATTAAAAAATAATATTACTTTCTGGCAAAGTGTTCCTGCAGTTTCTGTTTTTTCTCCGCCATGTGAAATATTGACTGAGTGTGAGCAAATGCATCCTTGTAAGATTTTTGGAACAGCATTGCCTGCATCAGCATGTGGTTTTCAGGGATGACGATTCCGGTCTGATCATCTGAATACATCATCTGCACCGTATCCCCAACGGATGCAGTCATGTTTGCATGAATGTGAACCATGTTGGTATCTGTAAAATTAAAGCCCATGTTTTGAGCATAATCCCTCACATCCTTAGTTCCCTTTGCAGTCCAAAGTGTCGCAACTCCAAATTCGTTTGTAAAAACATCGTGAATTTCAGACGGTTTTGGCGCAGTGTCCTTGAACCGAACATCCATTATGTGCAAGTGCATTTGCCGGGTGGGAACTTTGATGGCACGGACGTGCAAAGGCGCATCTTTTCCAAAATATAGTTTGACGTCGTCTCCATGGTGGGGCTTTTCAGTCATCTCTATGGTGTCGGATAGTTTTTTTTCAGTTTGTTCGATATCGGCCCATCGCCTCACAAGAGTAACGTCAAATCTGATCAGTCGGTCACCGAATTTGTCACGCAGCGGCTCTAGAATTTTTCCCATTCCGGTAACGTTGCAGCTGCCTTGCATTACGTGGGATTTTCCTAACGCTTGATCATAGTTTGCCCTGGAATTAAATAACAAATCTGACACAGCCTCAGAGCCAGTTGTAGATTCCCCGCCCTGATAAATTGCGGGGATGTTTTTTGGCTCGTACAGGTTTTTTTTGTTTTTGTAACCCTGCCCTTCAGGCGCTGCATCAATGACGAAATCAGACTCGTCCAATGCGGATTCGATAGAGCCTGAAATTTTATAATTTGAAAAAACATCCAGCCGTGATTCCGGGGCATAGACCTCAAGGCCTTTCGATATCGCCTCGTTTACTTTATCGTCTGGCGAGTATTTCCCAACGCCCACAACAGTAATTTCCGGATCATCTTTTAGAAACGAGGCAATTCTGCTTCCGATAGAGCCGTACCCGTTAACAAAGACTCTCTTCATGAATTAGTTGTGCGGGACCCATTTATTTAGATTCAGGATTATACCGTGTTGTTTGCATTTCCAATACGCTTAAGTTCAAAATTCTTGCATGGAATTTGTGATTGCACCGCATAGACGAACAAAAATTGTAAAAGATTTTTTTGACAAAGCTGACTCTAAAAACCTGATAGCGTACAAAGACTCTTCAAAGTTTCCTGAAATTACAAAACACATCATCAGTAATCGCAAAGAAGAGACTGAGACATTTCAAGAGTTTAACGGTATTTTCCAGGATCCTAAAAAAATGATTACACTTTCAGGTTTTATTTCAAAAAAATTCGACGTTGGCGAGACATCCACCAGCAGGTTGATGTCAAACTATTTTATTTTTCACGGTTTGAATTATCTGGAAAATACCAAGACCATTCTGAAAGAGTATGTCGACCCAACCAAGAGAATAGGCAAGAAGAGAGTCAGAGTAACCGAAAGTATGACGCTAAATCAATTAGTGACAAGCCTTGCTCAAGAACTTGGAATGGCAGAGTTTGAAGAACTGTTTCCGCCTCATCTTCGCGATGTTTCAGGCTATTCAGCACGCTATTTTAAAAATGGCCGGCTCACTTGGATTGACAGTAAGGGAAACGGGGTATCCGTATCGCAAAACGAGTTCGTAGACTTGCTGAACGAGTTTGATTCGAATTTTGTCGAGATAGTCAACGAATGGACAAGACGAAAAAATAAAAAAATCAAATCCTAGAATCACTAATTTTGCAATTGCAGATACCGGACAAATTCCGTATCGTTGCTAACCGGAATTCATGAATACTGTCGAGTTAGATACAGCCATCATCTCTACTGATTCAATCGACAGGTTTTCTTTCCTTGAAATATCAAGCATGTCCCCACGGTGTTCCCCATTCAGATGTTTCATGAATTCTTCCTCCTCAATCCCACTACGTTTGAAACTACAGGATGGGAATATGCAGTTGAAGTTCAATAATCTCACTTTGGATGATTTGTTAGTTCCTAATTAGTTAGATTCCAAATCCCAATCACATCTTAGATAGTTTCATTAGATCGTTATTTCTAATGTCATCACTTGACAGTTATTGCAATCACAGAAAAACAAATGGCAGACATACAATCAAAGATTCGCGGGAACGTTGCGAGAATGTTGGACTTCCTTTACAGGTGTGTAGGTGATCCAAACAGCCCAAATTACGATATGCCCGACATTCACATCCATGAGATATATTCGATATTCACCCATGCGGTCGAAGAGTATGGAAAACTGATCTATTTGAAATCGCTAACACGTAATTCAGACAACAGGTATGACGTAGACTATTCCAACAAATTCACCAGCCATAAAACCAAATTTCGCTTAGCATTGAAAGATTTGCCTGATTCAGTCAAGGCGGCATACCCAAACGGATTTGCCACATCAGGGTTTACCAAACCCGGTCAGACAGATACGGCCGAACCGGTCTGGAACAATAGACTGGACGTACTAAATGTGGATCTGGTAAGGGACGGATTGGAGAAAGGCAATCCGACAGACATCGAATTTAACGTGGATATCGATGCGTTGAGAAGGTCTATTTTTGAATTTAGGAGTTACGGCTTAAATTATTCCTCATTGTAGACAGTTCCAAGGTCCAGCAAGATGAAGTTCGGAGTAGCTGCAGGGAAGTAGATGCCTAGAAGGCAGTGTCAATTTTTCCATCATGTTGTTTCGATTCGACTTTGCCGGAGCCAATGCAGTCCCTAGTACCGCGCAGATGTTTTTCAATGATGTATTGCAGAGTAAACGTATCCACTCGTGTAATGTTCAGACCATGGCTTCTTTTTGTGCGGCCTTTTTTTGCATGAATCAGCGTGGCGTTTTTTACCCTCTTACAATCAGGGCACCTGATACGCTTCACGTCGCCTTCCTTGATAATCATGTCTTAATACGAATATTTAGAATACTTAAGTTCACAATTGTTGTAAAAAATTCGTGGATTTGGAAGGATTGCCTCAGTCAATGAAGATAGGATTGCTGGGGGGCTGGGCGTGATGTTTGTGATTGGGGCTTATGCAATCGTCAATTTTTTCTTCTAAGTTACAACGGGCATAGATTTGAAAAACAGATGAGTGATTCTGCAATGTACTATTACCGGTTCAGGGACAAACACGCTTAAGTTGATGTGGAAATTCTAAAAATCATGGATTGTTTTGTTTGCTCAAAAAAGAAAGAGGATTTTGAAGTATGGAGCAATAAAATAATCATTGCTGCAACATACGATTCAGAGTTGCAAAACCACGGATCAATACGTAAAATGACTGGAAAATCGGTGATTTGCCACGACTGCATGCAATCAATAATCAACCAAGTGAATCAAAGCAGGGAATAAACTGGAAAGAAATCAATACGCTTATGTCTTGAATGTTTCACCGTAAATCATGGTAAAATCATTAAGAATTATGATAAAATCATTGGGGGATTACAATAAAAAAAGGTCGTCTTCAACAGATGTCAACAACATTACATGGACGCAAAAAAATCCAACGGATCCTGAAAAACCAAGAAATAAAAATAAAAAGAAAATTTCCCCACTAAACATCATTCCTTCAACCAACGATGACAAAACATCAAAAATACTTGAAAGAGTTTATAAAATTGAAGCGACCACAAATGAAGACAAATCAAAGAGAGAGATAGAAGACAGAAGGTTTGAAAATTCTTCCGCCTCCAAGTGCATAATAAAACCTGGTTTTAAAAGACCCGGAAGATAATTTAACACAACGCTAATCCTGCCACATCACATCAATACGCTTAAGTTCGTTCCACTGCCAATGAAAACATGGGCGAGGAGAAGTTTTTTATCTGTAAAAACTGTGGAACCGAATTCCCATCAAAAGAGATAAGACTGTACTGCAAGGTTTGCAAATCAAATTTAGATAAAACAGGCAATTTGCCAAAAATATGAGATGCTCAAAACCATAATAATGCCATCAGTTCAACCAAATACATGTCGTCATTTATGAAAATATCCATTGCAATAGGTGTGGTTGCGTTCATCATTGTTTTTGTAACCCTTTAACCCAGAGAGTACTCGCAAAACATCACAGCTAAAGGCAGGCATTTTGGCACCATTGCACAGTACGACAGAAAGTCACACAAAGATCACGGATGAAAAACAGTCGATCTTTTGAGAATAGACAATACGCTTAAGTTCGTTCTAGAATTAGAATATCCGTGATAGCAGTAATCATAATCGCCGTTGTTGCAGTTGCCATTTCAGTTGCACTTGTTGCAGTCTATAAAAAAGGAAAGAGTGACGGAAGCACAAACGATAGAAAACGAAAAAAATATTACGATGTATAATTAACCCAGCAGACACATGTATGGTTTCAGCATGTTTGTACAGGCTGGAATATCCCACAGATTCCAAACCGTACGCTCAAGTTCCATCTAAAAATTCAAAAAATACGCCAGTATATATCTGCGAGAGAGACGAGGGGTTCATGTTTGAAAAACTACTTCAAAAACTGAAATTTGGTTCTGGCAAGGCTAACAAATCTGATAACGTAAATGCGTTTAAAGAATCCGAAAAGAAACAAAATACAGGAACAAAAATAGACGTCAAAGACGAATCTGCTAAAACAGAACAAAAATAGCAATTTTTTATTTTTCTAAATCCTAAAACCATTGTTGCCAAATGGCTGTTTTAGATTCCTGCACTGCTCACACCTGCAATTGGATGTGATTATGCGGCTAGGCCCGAGAAGAGTTCAAAATCCAATCAGCAATCAGATTCTTCAACAAATTCAGAGTCGTCACTTTCTGTAACCACCCCCAAATGTGTCAAGATTATGTTGCTCAGACTTTGATTGTTAGGCATTAAAAATCTGAATTTGTGATTATATTTAAAAACCAACAGAGAGTTGACTCCGTGTTGCATTTAATCAACTAGCAGTGCCCTCCTTGCAAGTGGATTCTTTAGCCCATTACCGATGCCATCCATCCACATTGTATTCGAAACATTGCCGTGATTCCCCTACAAGGACTGCAAGCGTAATCATTCCGCATTGCAGATGCAGTGTTGTGAGTTTAGAAAGCAATAGCCATATTAGCCAGATAGCACATTGTACAGCATCGTAGTGGTGTGAGTTTGCATATCCGTTGGGAAGGACTGAATTAACTACTCAGCTACGAAATAGAGTTAAGAATCAAGATTGTGCCCGGACAACCGAGTTGTACCGTTACGTTGACATCAGGGATTCCGTAATCCCGTCCACCACACAGCACGTATGGGAATTGCTCCGTTTTATCTTCAAGAGTTACCACTTTTGCCAATTCTGAAGCAGTTTATTTCACTCGTTGGTTTGGGCAAGGAGAGGGGGTTTTTGCATAGAAGGCGGATGAAATATCGCTTCAGCCAAACAGCGCAGACTGAAATAAAAAACAAGGATTGTTAGTCCTCAATTTTAAACTCTATTTCTTTTTCTTATCTGAAGATTTTGCTGTTGCTTTTTGTTTTGCTGCCATGTTGAGTGCATTGATCTACTAGGATTTAAACAAGATGAACAATTCGTTCTTTTCCTACTGGCGTTTCAGATGCATCACATTCCCCAGTTTTATTTTAGTGGCGCCGTTCTGAATTTATTTTTCATTATGATTCTACACATCTTAAAGAAAGCAAGCCAACCGTGTCACAGAGTATGATTGTCCAACTTGCCATCAGCACGTGCTTTGAAGTCCATGTTCAACCAAACTCGTTCAGTTCTACGATCGGTCTCCATCCTACCGCCATCATGACATACAGCAAAAGCCCTCGGGCATATTTTGGCTGTGTACATGCTATTTTGGAAAGATGTGTCATCTGTACCAAGCATTCTTCTTTGTTCTGTAAATGGGAATGCCATATTTTCTCTACTGACTTTTGCCCAACAAGAACAGGGTTTTTTGTCCCATAGTAGTATTTTTCAAACA
Source organism: Nitrososphaerota archaeon (assembly GCA_032127635.1). Classification (GTDB taxonomy): domain Archaea; phylum Thermoproteota; class Nitrososphaeria; order Nitrososphaerales; family Nitrosopumilaceae; genus Nitrosopumilus. The sequence goes on along the minus strand of JAQBHN010000103.1, from coordinate 14,651 downwards.
CCCTTTAATCATAGAATCACAAAATTCCAACAATGGGCATTTTGTCAAATTTTAGAAAAAATATCCGATCTGCAAAAAGGGATAAAGCCGCACAAATGAATGGAAAGCGCCTTAAAGAATTGCTAAAAAAATTCAAGGAAGAAAGAGATAGAATAGAGAGTGAAACGGGCAGCAGGCCGCAAATTGACGACAGCACCCAAATGTTTATGCAAAAAATTCTAAACGTGTGGATTGGTGAGGGGAAAAATATCGACGAGGAGAAATTTTGGACAGAGGTTGATCACTACAGGCAGTTTACCCACCCTGCGGAATATTATGAAATTAATCGCGAATATTGATGAATTTTAGTGCCCATCAGAATTTTGTACAAAAAAATATACTGAAAGGAAAATTTTCACGACGTATTAACATATAATCACAAATTAGACTTAACAGTTATTAAAATTGGATAAAAATTTCATCATCTCAAAACTAGCCGCATTCATAGATCAATCAAAAGGCGATGTGGGACGAAATCGCCACATATTGGAAAGAATAAATCAAAACATGGAGATCACAAATTCAGATAAATCATATCTTGAATTTCTTTTAGAATTAGAAATTACAGATAATGTGGAAAAACAACAAATTCCTAAAAAAAATAAAACGGTTTTTCTGAATCCAAACTTTGTAAAATGCACTACGTGTGATAAAGAAATACGACTAGAGGAAAAATCAGTAAGACGCAAAAATTTTTGGCATCATGAAACTTGTTACAAAGCACATTATGAAAACAAACACGAGCAAAAACAAAAAGAGTTTGAAAAAGAAAAAAGAATTAAAATGAAAAAAGACCCCATTCAATTAATCTTGCTAGTAGCAATATTTGCATTTTTAATCGGATCAGTGTATTTTATCCTAGGACCAATCAGTATGGCAGCTATGGGTTTGGGGGGCGGATTAACAGTATACCACATGGTTGGGGCAACAGGGAAAATGTATTCGCGTAACAAACCAGGGAAACATGGACCGTCAGCATTTTTACTGTTCTTACTTGCATCGCCATTTGTAATAGGGGCAATGATTGCATACGAGGGATATACGTTACTGGAATCCCCTACAAGGATTATTCTACTGTGGGCAATGACTATTTCATTTTGGTCAACCATGCTTTTTGTCCCCATGGCGGTACTAAGTAAGCATAAGGAAGATATTCAGCCCGACGTAAAATCATATCCCAAGGTTTCAGTAATTATTCCAGCATACAACGAGGAGAAAGTTATTGCGAATACAATCGAGGCACTTTTAGAAACAAAATATCCAAAAAAAGAAATTATTTTTGTTGATGACGGAAGTAAAGACAATACTTTACGTATTGCAACACGATACAAAGATCGAATCAAAATTCTACATAAAGAAAACGGGGGTAAATCTACTGCATTAAATTATGGAATACAATACTCAACAGGTGAAATCATAGTAATTGTTGATGCAGATACAATCATCGGAAGACAGTCACTGAAAGAGATTGTGAAAGGTTTTGAAGTAAACGAGCATGTTGCAGCAGTTGCAGGAAACATCAAAGTAAGAAATGCAACTAATTGGATTACAAAATGTCAAGCGTTAGAATACATCACAGGAATTCAAATTGTAAGACGCGCATTTGATGTATTTGGTTCAATCACAATTGTTCCAGGGGCATTAGGCGCATTCAAAAAATCATACCTTGTGGAAGCTGGAGCATATGGCAAAGATACCATTGTAGAAGACTTTGATCAGACCATAAAATTGCTGAAAGCAGGGCTAATCACACAGGGAAGTTCCAAAGCGACAGCCTACACTGAAGCGCCAAACACGTTACGTGATTTTATTGCACAAAGAAAGCGGTGGTATCGTGGAAACATGCAAGTCCTCAAGAAACATGCTGATGCACTGACCAATCCAAGGTATGGTTATTTGCAGAAATTATCATTGCCATATCTATTCCTAGGAATGGTGATAACCCCAATTATCGGGTTTACTGCTACTGCAAATGCAATTTTAGGCGTAATCATGGGGGACTGGTGGTATGTTTTGCAAGTTTTACTAATCTTTACAACAGTGCACTATTTGATGACATCATTGGCATTAAGAATTGACGGGGAGGATCAAAAGTTGTTGTGGCATGCAGGGTTTTTGGTATTCGGATTCAAACAGATTGTGGATCTGTTATTGTTAAAAGCAATTATAGAGCAATTAAGAAATACAAAAGCTACTTGGACCAGTGCAAAAAGGATAGGAGTATGAAGTTTAATAAAATAATGATACTGTTTGTAGCAATAACGACACTATCCCTGATAAGTTCATTTGGAAATGCATATGCTGAAGAAGCAATTCAAGTAGAAATCAAATACACCAATGGAGACAGGGCAGATTATAACGGGATGAAACTATTAGTGTATCAAGATTTTGACAAATCGGTATTTTTGGAAAAAACATTAGAAAATAATCCCGATGTGATCACTGTACCTGAAAATCACAGATATAAAATTAAAGTTTATGCAAATGGAATGTATGCCGATGTTGGATATGTGCAAGTAAATGATAAATCAGAAGATGTGACAATCAACATTCCATTGTCCGGAGGTATTAAATTTAATATATTTTACAAAGACGGGAATACCCCAATAGAGGGAGCAAGAATAGTAATAAAATCAAAGGACAATACAGAATGGCGTCAAGGAATTACAAACAAACAGGGTGAAACAATGCGTTACTGGTTACAATCAACTGTAAATCAAGATGATCACTACATTGCAGATATTTTCTTGGGGGAATTATTTTTAAAATCACAGTATCCGATAAAGTTACAGCCGGGGCTAGCCAAGGATGAAAAAATCATCGTAAACATTCCAGAAGTAGTCGAGCAGTTAATTACAGTTAACGCATACAAAGATGCAACGGCAAAAATTTCTTCATCGGACGATAAAGTTACAGTTACATTAACTAATGTGTATGGTGGGGAATCCATCTCAAGTAATGTAGATTATAATGGTCAGGCGCTATTTTCCAGCCTGAAATCAGGGACATATGTAGTAAAAATCACCCCCAATCCAGAAAATTTGTGGCCAGAATCAAACATACAGATTATTGGCAGTCTCAACGAGTTTAATATTTTCAAAACACAAAATAAAGAGTCAAGCCAAGAGGTGGAATTAATCCCGGTGGAATCTTGTAATTGCGTTGCATTTAGATTTGATGATGTGCAAGATTATTGGCTAAATAACGTTCAGATTCAACTCATGAATACATTTGTGGAAAAAGAAACACCGTTAACTGTAGGAATTATTGCAGATGCGTTTGGAAATGATTTAAAAATGTTAAATTTTATCAAAGAACAAAAAAATGACAAGAATTTTGAAATTGCAAGTCGCGGAGTAGGAAATGCCCCATTTACAGAATTTTCAAAAGAGGAACAAGATGACAAATTAAAACAATCAGTTCAAAGAATTGAAGATAGTCTTAGTGTCACACCAAAAACGTTCATTCCCCCGCAAAACAGATTCAATGAAGACACAAAACAAGTTCTTGTAGATAACGGATTCACACACATCAGTTCAAGCCTATTAAATGGAGATTCACCACCATTCCATCTAAAAGATGAAAAATTGTATAGATTTCCACAAATTAGTACTACGGGAATATTTGATCCAGAAAACAATGTCTATGTGGGAATTTCTCATGAAGCGACACTGTCTCAGGCATTGGAGGGATTAGAAAAGTACGGGTTTGCAGTAATAGTATCGCACCCTCAAGAATTTTCCATGATAGTTAATGGCACATACACTAATCAAGCAAATTCTCTACAGATAGATGAATTAAAAAAACTAATTGAAAAGATTCAACAAAAAGGAATTAAGATTGTTACGATTAGTAAAATAAGTATAGATTCTCAAACGGATCTACTCCCCAAATGGATTAAGAACAATGCTGGATGGTGGGCAGATGGACAAATAGATGACGAAACATTTGTGCAAGGAATCGAATACCTAGTTCAAGAGAATATTATCACGGTCTCAGAAAAGTCACAGACAGGCACAAATGAGCAGAACATCCCGGATTGGGTTAAGAACAATGCGGGATGGTGGGCAGATGGACAAATAGATGATGAAACATTTGTGCAAGGAATCGAATACCTAGTAAAAACAGGAATTATCAGATATTAACTATTTTGTAATGGATGCTTGATTTCCATCTGGCATCTTCCAATTTGAATTTATTTTCACATTTTAAACAAATATACTCTATAGATATTTCTGGGAAAAAATCCTTGCAATCATTACAAATGTAATGATTCTGCATAACTCTGTAATCAACACCTAGTGCTTTTATTTCCTTTTTACAGTTAGGGCATTTGTCATTTTCATAAGTGTTTTCTTCAGTAATATTTCCACAGTCATAATGCTCAATCAATTTCCCTAGTTTGAAATTAGAACTCTTACAGTTAGGGCAGAAAAATATCTGAGATATCCGTACCGAATTACATTGATTGCATGCAATTTCTTTTCTTTCATCCAGTTGAATTATTTTTCCTTCTTGTTGTAATTTTTGCAGATGGTTTGTAATTACACCTTCGGCAAATCCAAGAATGTCAATGATCTTATTTAAACTAATTTGAGTTGTAGATTTTAAAATGAAATCAATATGATCTTCAATTTTTAATTCTGCATCTTTCTCAGCTTGCTTTAATAATTTTACTTGTTCTGATTCTTTGACAAAGAAAGACTGTTCTTTTTCAATCGTCTCCATAGTTTCTTTTAGGCTTTCAAATCTTATCGGCTTTTCAAGATATTGGTAAACTCCTAAGCGTATGAGATCTTTAATTCCCTCATCTTCTTTTTCTGTAGCCGTTTCTAAAATTATTCTAGCGTCTGGTTTTAATTGAAGCATTTGCGTCAAAACAGAACGCGCATCCATATCTGGCAACATATAATCAAGTAATACTATGGGCTGCTTATTTTCGCTAATTAACTCACCAAATGTCGTGATGGCAGAAGAACCCGTAGCACAGGTGTGAATTTCGGTGTAACCTAATTTTTCCAGATAGCTTTTTAGAAGCATTCCAATGGCTGGGCTATCCTCTACAATCAAAATATCATTTTTAGAACCCATTATTGATTTCCCAGTTTAACATACAATAAATTGTTTATAATATAATTAGTATCCAGCATGCAACATAACATGAATTTTCACATATTTTTAGCAATATTAGCCATTTCAGGTATTGGTGTTTTTACAACTAATTTTACATGTGCGATAGATCATGTTAACAGTGCAGAATTTTTGCAAAACGGTTTATTGTAAACGTCTGAAAATCAATTTCACATTAGTGGCGGCATAAACATTAGAGAGTTTTTCAGTGGAGATATTATTCGTATTTCAGGACAAGTAATTGAATGATTTCATACACCACACATTCAAAAATATCTGATGAAAAGATTGACAGTCACGGAGTGATTTTTATCAATGATCAATTTGTCAGATCATCTTTTGTTGAAAACCAATCCAGATTGTAAAAATAGAAGAAGAAAAGGGTGATCTAGCCATAGTTGCCCAACATGCTCAAAGTGATCATTCAAAACAATTTATTTTTACAGATGTCAAAATATTTGACAAAAAGCAAAACGAATACAATGATTACAACCAGAATTATTGATATGTTTCCAACACAAATGTAGATGTAAACATTACAAATGTAGGTAAACGAGAAATATTTTAATCGGCTGGAATTACCAACTATAAAATATTATTTCAAACAAAATATTTGGTTCCGGGCAATTTAAAAAAAAGAAACGCTGACCATTAAGATAAATGTAGAAAATGAAAGTTCTGCCTCATCAAAAATCTCGCAAGTGTTTGCTTTAGGCAACATCCCAACTAGGTGTTTGCTTTAGGCAACATCCCAACTAGGTGTCGACCTTAGAACAAAAGACTAAATGTGTTAAAAAAAATTAAAATCCATTGTTACACGGTCCTTCACTGGCAATAGGAGCTGCACTGGCATCTATTGTGATAGTAATTGCATTTTTAGGATTTAACGCCGTTTCAAACCAAACGGAACTGGCAATAGAGCCGGCCCCAACAGCTCAACAGGCAGGGCCGCCAAAAATTACAATGAACACATTTGTGGAAAACGGTTCGCCGGTACTTGGAAACCCAGATGCTCCAGTCACATTGGTTGAATTTGGAGACTATCAGTGTCATTTCTGCAATGTTTTCTTCCATTCAACTGAAGATGATATTTTGAAAAACTATGTCGAAACAGGAAAGATCAAGATGATTTTCAAAGATTACAACATCATAGGTCCAGATTCTGTCAATGCCTCGCATGGAGCTCATTGTGCAAAGGATCAAGGACTATTTTGGGAATACCATGACATCTTATATTCAAATTGGACTGGAGAAAATAACGGATGGGCATCATCAGAAAATCTTGGAAAATTTGCCAAAGAGATAGGGCTAGACATGGATTTGTGGACTCGATGCATGCTGGATGGAGTGCACTCACAGACAATTCTTGCAAGTAATGAAGATGCAAAAAGTTTAGAACTGACCGGAACCCCTGCATTTTTTGTGATCGGGCCTGATGGAAAAACCACCAGACTTTTCGGAGCGCAGCCTTATGACACATTTGAGAAAGTTTTTGAGAATGAATTGCAAAAATAATGAACTGCGATCAGTTTCATCATTATTTATCAAAAGAAATTGCTAAAATGTCCTTCCTAGTTACCTAGAATTTACCCAATATGCTTATTAATCAATTTTCGAGACCAAGCTTATGGCTGCCGGAATAGACGACATTGCAATATACATACCAAGGTTGTATATCGATGCCGCAGATTTTGCAGAGAACAGAGGATTGGACCCCGTAAAATTACAAAAAGGTCTCGGAGTATCACAAATGGCAATTGTTGATGCGAATCAGGACCCGGCATGTCTTGCAGCAAATGCATGCTTACGTATCATGCAAAAGAACAAGCTTTCACCAGACGACATCGGCAGACTGTACATCTCAACTGAATCCGCATTTGACGAATCAAAGGCAATGAATTCCTATGTGATTGGAATGCTGGAGCAAGTGTATGGCCAAGGTTCGTTTGAGCATTGTGGTGGAGTTGAAACAAAATTTGCGTGCGTTAGTGGGTCGTATGCACTTTATGATAATACAAATTGGATCAGAGCGGGAGAAGCAGAAGGAAAGCATGCGCTGGTAGTTGTTTCAGACATTGCCAAATATGACATGGGATCCAGCGGAGAAATGACTCAAGGTGCGGGAGCAGTTGTAATGCTTCTTAACGACAAGCCAAGGCTGCTGGCATTTGATCCCAAAGTCACATCCACATCGATTAAGGACGAATATGATTTTTACAGACCTTTTGGAAAAGAAACACCAATTGTTCACGGCCAATATTCAAATCTGCTATACATGATTCAAGTTAGAAAAGCACTTGAGTCATACAAGAAAAAGGTCGTTTCCTCAGGATTAATCAAGATGGAGCAGGGTGAAACAATTTTGGACCATATGGACTACATCAACATGCACTTGCCGTACAGCAACATGGGAAAGAAAGCTTTGGCATACCTGGTAAGGCATGAATGGAGACAGCTTCCAAGGTGGAAGAAGATACTGGATGAGATTGGAATGAAAGAGCCGATACCCAAAGACCCACGCGGAACAATTGAATCTGTATTGGGCGATGAAGAATTCATGGCAAAAGACCACGAATTTACCAAACTGTTTACAAAAACCCAAGAGTACCAGGAAGTTTACGAATCAAAATTATCCAGCTCGTTAATTGCGTCAACCATGATTGGCAACTTGTATACCGCATCACTGTACTTGGGATTCAGAAGCAGCTTGGAATTTGAATATCAGAAAGGTGTGGATTTGGAAGGAAAAAGAATAGGGTTTGGCTCCTACGGAAGTGGAAGCAGTGCAATGGTGTTCAGCGGCGTTGTACAGCCAGGCTACAAAGAAATTGTAAGGGACATGAATTTGGAATCCGAGATAGGTTCACGAAAAAGATTGACATGGGGAGAATATGAGGAATTGCACGAAAACAAACTGTCCCCAGAAGAATCAATGGTGCATTCGAATAAAGAATTCGTCCTAGTGCACATAGATACCAAAAAAGAATCCAGAGGCGAAAGGCGCTACGTATACAACGAGTAATGGATGAAGAGGCAAATCCAGTAAAGGACTATCTGTTCGAGCATATAAAAAATTCAGAGACAATTCCCAAACTGATTGCCGAAAAGAAGTTTGATCAGATCATTGAAGAGGTGACAAAAAACTGTTATGACAAAGTTCTGACCATGGGTGAAAAAGAGGAGGCCGTTGGAGTGCTGGCTACGGGATTGCTGCACTATTTGCTCACAAACGCCCTGATTACAAGCCAAAGAAAGGTAGAGTACAACGGAGATCAACTAGACATCGTGATTCCGGATACAAAGACACTTGAAAAAGACCCGAAGAAAACTTTGCTAGTGTGCATTCCAAAATCATCTGACAAAAAAACCATCGAATGCAAAATTACTCAGCTAGAAAAAATTCAGCCCAACAAAGAAAACATCTGGGTAGTTTTATCAGAAAACATGCCGTTGGGCAAGAAAACTTTTGTTTTATCTAAAGAAAACAACTCATTTTCCAAAATAATCTTTGAGATTGCGCAGTTTAGCAACGTCCACGGAACAAGCAAATTCAAAATTTTGCGAATATAAAATTCACCCTAGAAGCAATTTAAAATCAATACTTTTCTTGAAAATTTTATACAGTGACGAGTCACTCAAGTCATCAATGAACGGGATCGATCCCAGAATTGGAATTTTTGAAAGGTTTTTCAAATCTCGTGCCAGTTCTTTCGTTTTGTATCCGCCTGAATCAAAATCGTTGATGATTATTCCCCTGATTGGGATCCCATATTTTTCACACATCTTTACTGTCATCAGCGTGTGATTTACCGTCCCAACCTTGGTTCTGGTTACTATGACTGCGGGGATTTTCATGTCTTTAATCAAGTGTGTAATGTAATAGTCACCCGTTATTGGGGTCATCACTCCCCCCATTCCCTCGACAAGAATCATTTCATGCAGTTTTGATAGTTTTTTGAAACTAGAGAGGACAGTCGAAGTTTTAGGTTTTATTTTCAGGGTTTTCCATGCGGTGTATGGCGATGCAGGGATTGGAAAGAACTGTGGATTTACCAGATTCTCAGGATCATTTACCTGCGCTGCTTTTGAAAGGATCTCCACATCCTCGGACTTGAATCCTTTTTTTTGAGCAGTGCCTGCCGCAAAAGGCTTCATCACTCCGACATCCACACCCATTTTACGCAGGGTCACTGCAAGACCGGCGGCGACATAGGTTTTGCCGACATCTGTGTCAGTTCCGGTGATAAAGAGAGATTTCAACAAGGAATGTTTGGAAGGCTTCATTGATTAATTCATCGGTTAATCGATTGGCGTGTGTCGTAATTCCAGTGGTTGGAATATTGTAATTGGAAAGAGATTCCAAACCCCAACACGCTTAAGTCAACATTGGATTTAGAAAGACATGATTCCAAAAGGGGACATACCAGGCGTATGCAAAGATTGTGGGGAACACATCGCGTATTCTAAAAAGTCCATACAAACCCATGCGGAACTATTGAAAAAACATCGGTGTCCAAAGTGTGGGAATTTTGCATTGAAAACTTTGAGTACAGATTTGTAATTGCAGGTAAGTTCTAAACTATGCGCTCAAGACCGTATTTCTCAAACTGTCTCTCTGCTGAGCCATGCTTTTACGTGCGGCTTTTTGATGTATGATAACACTATCGCGTAGATGATTATTGAAAATATCGCAAACATGTTTCCAGATAGCAAATTTACCACCCCAAAGGCCAATCCAATTACTGCGCTAATTTTGACCATGCGAATTCCATACTTCTGTCGCGAGAATAATGATACTGCAATTGTTGCATGAATTCCAATCATAAACCAGTCAAATATCGCTCCAAATGTTGCAAGGAATCCAAGCCCTGCATCGTCAAAGAATGTTGCAATGATGAACGGGATGCTGACAATAACGTGGACAAGTAGAATCAAAGATGCAAACCCATGGAACGAGGCAATAATTCCGACGCCTGCTGGCATATTCATGATTTCACAAATTATTGAGGATAATTAATACTGTTAGACGTCTTTTTGCGTAAAGAGATCCGGCACGGTAGTCCCTTGTCGGTAATTGCAAATATTGTATTTGCTCATACCTCCTCTTTTTCGATAAAGACATTGATGTGGTTGGTTGTGATCACAAGATTCTAAACTCACAATGGTGCATCTGCAACGCACATGTGCTTTGTCTGCAGCCAGTGCGAGTGTCGCTCTTGCGCCAGACTTTGGAAATAAATGCAGCAACAATGCCCACATCTAGATTTGCATCATCTTCTGACTCGCGTATCGCTTCTTCTAATGGCATCTGTCTCTCGTCTAAAATTATAATGGCAGTTCTTGTTGCAATATCTTTCTGTTCCGACCCTGTATTCCACATCACCCGTTTTTCCACAATATGCACATCTGATGGGTTCCTTCACTATGGATTGTTTCGCAACGGCGTCTTTGGCTAGACCGTCTCTCACTATTCTTCCCATCATCGTCATCTTCTCCTTGTCTTCATTGGCCATACTGTCCCTCATCCTCGTTCCTCTTTTAGTTGTACATCATCCTGCGTTCTTTCAGCGATTCAAGTGACTGTCTTTTTGTCGCATCACCGCCTATTTTGTATCCAAAAGGAAGTCAGTGATGATACATCTCTCTTTTGAGATGTCAGGATCAAAGTTGATGATTTTTTGTAAGATTAATCGGTTAATTATTAAGATCTGAAACAGTACAGAATCCGTTGAAAAGTTCTGTCTGGCATCCAAACACCCAGATGAAAGAGTGGGGTTCCTTTGACAAGATCACAAAAGCTAAAGGCATGTGGTTGATTGATTCCAAAGGAAACAAAATGATGGATGCAGTTGCATCAATGTGGTGTAACGTCTGGGGACATTCTAACCCGCAACTAATCAAAGCGATTACAGAACAAAGCAAAAAACTCCAGCATTCATCACAGTTTAACCTGACAAATGAGCCTGCAGAAAAGCTTGCAGACAGTCTTGTAAAAATGTCACAGGGCATGCACAGGGTGTTCTATTCAGACAACGGATCATCTGCAATGGAGATAGCAATCAAAATGGCACTGCAGTACTGGAAAAACATCGGAGATAAAAAAAAGACAGAGGTTGCCACAGTAGAAAACGGATACCACGGGGATACGTTCGGAGCAATGTCTGTCGGATACGTGCCAGAATTTTTTGGAAAATTTAAAAAACAGTTGTTTGCGACAATACAATTTCCAGTCCCAAACAAATACAGGATGCCGAAAGGGTTTACGGTTTCAGATTATCAGAATTACTGTCTGGATAAAATTGAAAAAAGATTTGCGGAAAAAGACAACATCGCAGCATTTGTCATGGAAAGCGGGGCACAGGTGGCAGGAGGTGTAATAATTTACCCCAAAGGATTCCAGAAAAAGATCAGCGAGATGTGTAAAAAATATAATGTTTTGTTCGTTCTGGATGAAATAGCTACAGGATTTGGAAGGCTGGGATCAATGACCCAGTATGAAGAGCAGAAAAGCATTCCAGACATTGTCGCGTATGGCAAAATGCTGACTGGAGGGTATCTAACCATGGCCGCAACGCTAACAAACAAAAAAGTCTACGAGTCATTCTTAGGCGAATTTAACGATTGGAGACACCTCTTTCACGGGCATACGTATACTGGAAACCCAATCGCGTCGGCAGTTGCAAACGAAAATCTCAAGATGTACAAAGAAAATAATCTAATCAGAAAAATTCAAAAGACATCAAAAATCTTCGAGCAATTCTACGACGAGATATCGGATATCGGCATTGTAGGTGACATCAGACACAAAGGGATGCTCATGGGAATAGAGCTAGTAAAAAATAAACGGGGGAAGATCCCAATCTCACCAAAAAAATCAATAAACAAGATATTCTTTGAGGAAGGAAAAAAGAACGGGATTTACCTCAGAACGCTTGGAAACATAGTCATGATTGTGCCGCCGCTGGCAATATCAGAGGCGGAGTTAGAACTGCTCCTGAACAGAACAATCACCACAATCAAAAATGCCGAATCAAAGGTAATCTGACTGTCAGACACCCATGCCGGTACAGGTCAACCTTTCCGTCATTGTTGTGATTGGTTATTCGGGTCAGAATCTAATTTTTTGATTTTGCAATGTAAAAGTCGGCATAGAAATTGCCATCATCTTCATATTTTTCAGTGTCAATATCCATGCCATGTAGCAGAGAAATAGTATCTGCTTTTTCTTTAGCATCCGAAAAATTTCTTTGGCGTATTGGCTTTATGTCGCTTTTTACAATAGAGTAATCATACATCTCAAAAACTTCTTCAATGTCCGCCATATCAAACATTCTAAGAACAGAGAATGCAAAGATTGGGGCGGCATATTCTGTTTCTGATTCGATTGAATTGGATTCCCTGTTTTTAATTACTTTTAGCAGGTTTGAAAATGCCTTGTATCCGATATAGCCGATACAGCCAGTTGCAATCACCACATCCATTTTCGGCAATGATCCCAGCAAATTTAATTTTTCAGCATCAAGATTGACATTCATGCCCCTTTCACACAAATCCATCTCCTCGGAGAATCTCAGAGCCTCTTCTGAAATATCTATCTGGTAGAAATTCATGTTGTCATTACTCGTGCAGTTCTCATAGAACTGCTTAGTTTCTTTTCTTGTAGGTTCAGATTCGCTCAAAAAGAAATCATTCAGATCCGACATTGTTAAATCATATTTCATCAATGCCGAGTTGATACCGTACGAGCTTCCCAAATCTAAAACATTGACTGGTCTGGATAATGAATCTTCAAGTTGCTCTATGATGGAGTTGTACAACGGTTTTGTTGAATCTGATATGGAATAGTCCAGCCTGTCCATTTCCTTGAGATATTCGCATGGGGAATCTTGAGTGTAAATGTCTGTAAAATCTTTTTTTACTTTTAATTCATTCATGTCGGAGTAATGATATTATCCCACCCTTAATAAAACCCGTGCAAGGATCTAGTCGTGAAATAAAATTTGCGTTGTAAATTTCTTGTTTAAAACATAATTTGTTTTGTGGGCAAAAATCAATCCTGTTAAAAACAACATTGGAATTTTTGATGATTTTTACGCCTGTCCGAGTCCATTTTGAGCCCCAATTTGGCAGGTTAATCCCACGCGGAGTTGAACATTGTAAAATATTATCACTTAATCAATCACATTCTTACAGTGTGAAAGGGGTACGTTTCCTATCCAAATTCAGCGATAATGGAAAGTTTTTGGCGTCCATCATTGTTATAAATGGAATAATTTAAAACTAAACGATGAATACCTTGGAATTCATTAAAGAGTGCCAAGAAAAAGTATTTTCAGGAATAGGCATTTCATCTGATGATGTAAGAGAGTTGTTCAATGTTCCAGACGAACACCTGCAATATCTAGCAAAGTGCGCAAATGAAATAACTCACGATTTTAACGGGAAAAAAGTGGACGTTGAGCAGTTAAACAACATCAAAAAAAATGCATGCAGCGAAGACTGTACGTTTTGTGGGCAATCGGCATTCTTTGATACGGGGATGGAGACGTATCAGCTGCCGTCACCCGAAGATGTAGTTAGCAAGGCACGGAAAGCAAAGGAAGATGGCGCAGAATCATATTGCCTGGTAGCGGCATGGAGAGAGCCATCCTCAAAAGATTTTGAAAAGGTGTGTGAAATCATCAGTCAAATAAATCAAAAAGTGGGAATCAGCGTAGAGTGCAGTTTGGGTTTTCTGACGCCGGAGCAGGCAAGAAAATTAAAGGAGCTCAAAGTCAAAAGATACAACCACAACCTGGAAACTGCAAAATCAAAATTCTCAGAAATATGCACCACCCACACATATGAAGACAGACTGAAAACCCTTGGAATCGCAAGAGACGCAGGATTGGAACTGTGTACTGGAGGAATCATCGGTCTTGGAGAGACAAGGGAGCAGAGATTGGAGCTTGCACTAGAATTGGGAAGGCTGTTTCCAGAAGAGGTGACAATAAACATCCTAGTTCCAATGCCGGGCACTCCGCTAGAATTGCAAGCGGATCTTCCAAACTCAGAAATTGTCAGAATATTTGCAGTGATGCGATTTCTATTGCCAGAGTCGGTGATCAAAATTTCTGGAGGGCGAGAATCAAGATTGTCCGATTCAGGCGAGGAACTACTGCAGAGTGGCGCTAACGGCATAATTACAGAGGGATATCTCACAATGGGCGGAAACGAGGCTAAAAAAGACCGTGAACTAATTGAGAGAATTGGCCTCAAAACATAACGTTGCAAAATAATTTTTGTGTAACCGTATGCCATAGTTTTTGACATGAAATACTGATGAGTTGCGCCCCATTTCATCCTCAAGAAGGGTCAATGCGTCATAGGAACCGAGTTCCAGTTTCCCAATCTTTGATCAAGCAAAACGCTTGCCAAATTTAATCCATCATCCGCCTAAGAAGATAACGTGTGTGATTTTCCAATGCCGTATGAGCGAGCAG
>JAQBHN010000102.1:0-2559 GCA_032127635.1 Nitrososphaerota archaeon | reverse complement strand
AATCTTGACCTGAAAGGTATTCGGTATTGTGGGTTTGTAGAAATTTCAGTACTTTTACAAGTCCTGGATTGTCCGATGAATTGTAAATCAACTACGGGTTGTTTTTATCTCGAGTATAAAACACACTCTAGAATCCGATGTCAAAATCAAATCCTCCGCCATCAGTGCCTCCGCCATCAGTGCCTCCGCCAGGCATATTTTCTTGTGATACGTAATCTGACATTCCAATCCCCATCATGCTGAACATCATTGAAAACATCACCATGTCCATCATTCCAAAAAACATCATTGTTGGAAGCAGTGACTTGTTTTCTTCCATTTTTTGTTGGAGTTTTTGCTTGTCTCCGCTCTGATAAATCGACTGCATTTCTTTCCATTTGTTTTGTATCTGCATGATTTTTCTATCCAATTCCGTTGAACCCTCTTCCGTAATTTTTAATTCAATTTTCTTGCCAAACCATCCGTTTTTTTCCTCCACTGCTATGAAATTTTTCTTTTCTAGCTCTTCTAAAATCGAATTTAATTCATCTGCTGTAATCTTTGTTTCGCTTTGAATGTTTGAAAATTTTACTTTGCCTCTTCTGATTGACCCTAGCACAATGACGTCTTTTGGCTCCGTTTCCATGACTGCCTGATTCCACTATAATTAAAATACCCTGTGGTTTTGCTTATGTCTGATTTTTTGACTTTGCTTGCTTCTTTATGATCCTGTTTTGAATTTTTATTTCTACCTTTACGGATTAATCTGGCCGCTTCACGTCATTTTTCAATTAACCCTTCCGCAGATCTCGAACCGATAAGCCCGGCTGCAACTGTCGCCAAAACTGATTTTGTCCCTGAAGTTTTCTATTTTTTTAAATTTGTTGCGTTTGTATGTGTTTTACTGGCGCCGTGCGTTGATTTAAAAATTATATGCAACGCTGTTGAAATATTGCCATGAATCGAGACTCACATTCCGATGAAAAAATAATGGATATCCTGTCTATGAAAACTATCGCTGTAATCGGAATGTCTAAGAATTCCTCAAAAGCCGCCCACTATGTTCCAAAATATCTCATTGATCATGGGTATGATGTCACTCCTGTAAATCCAACCGCTGATGTAATTTTAGAAAAACAATGTTGTGACTCAGTTTCTGAAATCAAGGGCCCCATTGATATCATTGACGTATTTCGACCGTCGGATCAAATCTCCTCAATCATTCGTGATTGCATTGCAAAAAAACCCAAAGTCATATGGTTACAGGAAGGCATTCATGATTTTGAGTCTGAGGAGTTGGCTAGGCAAGCGGGAATTACCGTCGTTTTCAATCGGTGCATGTTGGCAGAACATCAGAGATTATCGTCATGACTGACTTTGAAAACTTTTATCATGATTTGTTGGCATTTGCTAAAAAATATGAAACTCAAAACATCCCTCTGAAAATAGAAAAAGATCTTGATAACGACATCGTTAAGATTTTTGGGGAAAAAATTACCTCCTTAGCCAGGGCCCAAAACGGCCTCAATGATGTGACCGAGCTTGCATACACAACTGCCGAGCATCATCCGTATTGGAATTTAATTTACAACTGCTCTGAAATTACAAACAGTGTTTTGGAAAAATGGAAGCAATCTCTCTCGGAAGAAGATATCTCTGATATCGAATGGGCTATACGAGAACTAGACGAAACATTGAAAAAAATAAAAAACAAAACACCTTCCAATTCCTAGACAGAGATAAATATTCTGAAATGATCCTTATTCCATGCCGATAAAGATAGGGTTGATTGGTAAAACCAACACTGGGAAGACCACCTTTTTCAACTCTGCCACGCTATCTTCCGAAGAAATTTCATCATATCCGTTTACCACCAAATCGCCTGTATCTGGCGTAGCGCATGCAATTACGCTGTGTGTGCACCCTGAATTTAAAATTCAAGACAACCCAAATAATTCCAAATGTCTTGACGGGTGGAGATACATCCCAATCGAACTAATCGATTTGCCTGGGCTCATCAAGGATGCCTGGAAAGGCAAGGGTCTTGGAAATCAATTCCTGTCCATTGCTGCACAATCTGATGCGCTACTTCACGTTGTTGATGCGTCAGGGGGAATTGATTCAACTGGAAAAATAACTGAATCTGGAACCGGAGATCCGATATCCGACTTTGCAGACATTGAAGAAGAGCTAATCATGTGGTATCACAAAATACTTGAGGGTAACAGGGACAAAGTTTCGAAATTAATCAAAACTGGTACCGATGTTTCAGACGCTATGACTGATCTTTATCGTGGAATTGGCGTAACTAAAATTCATGTTAAGGAAGCATTTCGCGCAACCGATCTAGAGGAAAAAGATTTTGATGATTTTGACATGGTTGACACCAAAAAGTTTGCGTCTTATCTTAGGAAAATTTCAAAACCCACGCTAATCGTTGCTAACAAAGTCGATGTTGAAGGTGCCGACAAAAACTTTGCCCGATTAAGAGAACGATATGATGACTTAATCGTAATTCCAGTCAGCGGCGATAGTGAATTTGTTCTTAGACGTGCTGAACAGAAAGGACTCATAAAATAT
>JAQBHN010000101.1:0-3295 GCA_032127635.1 Nitrososphaerota archaeon | reverse complement strand
CACGTCTGAATCGCTGAAATTATTTCAGGATTACGCCTATGTCCATTAGATTTGTGTGCGTCGGATTTGTCTTGATGTTCCCCTTTTGTTTCTGAAAGAATCTTCCCGAATCGCTGTTTTTGAGAAACTCTTTCATCAGGTCTAAATCCACTTTTGCATTCTCCGTGATTGCTCCCGCAAAGACTGAGTTGCCATCCACTCCGTCAGTTCCTGCAGATGAGATTACCATTTTTTTCATCTTCTGCGTGTTCTTTAGCAATCTTAAAACCAGCTCCTGGTTCCTTCCGCCCATCCCTTTTCCGAGAACTTTGACTGTCGTCTCTCCTCCAAAGATGATGCATGTCTTTTCACTCTCTGAAATTTTCTCAAGTATTTTTGTAACTGCCTCCTTGATGTCTCCAAAAAGATGCATTGTGTCAACCGTATATCCCATTTTTTCTGCCTTCGCTTTCATTTCGTTCAGACAATTGTCGTTGTTTGCAATAACATAATTTTCAATTCTAGCTCTCTTCGGGGTCTCCATTTTTTTTTCGCTCATCCTGTTTTCCAAAAGCGTCAGAACTTCGTCAGGCATTTTCCATCTTATTTTATATTTGGCAATGATTTCTAACGCGTCTGCATATGTCGTGTCATCCATGTATGTTGTACCTGATGCAATCGATGAGAGATCATCACCTTCGACATCTGACATTACCAGACTGATTCCATCACATTTCATATTCTCAACAAGTTTGCCCCCCTTGATCTTTGACAGGTGCTTTCTGATGCAGTTGAATTCCTGAATGGTGGCCCCTGATTTCAGCAGCACGTCTGTGACATGGACCTTGTCCTCCAGAGTGATGTCGTCCGGCAATGCCAGCAGCGACGAACCGCCTCCCGAAACCAGAAAAATTATCAGCTCGCCGCTTCGCTTGTGTTGAACAAATTTCATGACCTCTTTTGCCGCCTTTACGCTGGTTTGGTCCGGCTTGGGATGTCTGGAATTAAAAATTTGAAATTTTTTACTTTTCATTACTGATTTTGAGCCTTTGGGAATCACTATGATTCCACTTTTTATCGGAACTACTGCGTTCAGCGCTCTGGTCATGGTGTCGCCTGCCTTGCCAAAAGCGACAGAATAGATGCTTGAGTATTTCTCAAGATTGAATGATTTGCCGTTGATTTTGATTTCGTTGGGGGTTACGAATTTTGGAATGATGTTTTCTGGGTTTGCCGCTTGCAATCCAGCTTCTAAAATTTCCAAACAATCTTTTTTCTTGTCTGTAGTTGACAAATCGCCGAAATTTTGAATAATCATGCTGTACTCATCAATGCAAGATATAATAATAATCAATGACGCATTTCATTCATGAATACAGTACGCATTCCAAAAGTTATCAACTTTGGAGAAAATGCACTTGGTGAAACAGAGTATCCTAAAAATGCCCTAATTGTCACAACAGTTCCTCCTGAGCTTTCTGACAAATGGATTGCAAGAATGGGGATTAAGGATTACATGTTGTATGACCAAGTAAAACCTGAACCATCAATGGACGACGTCACTGCTGTTATTTCACAATTCAAAGACAAAGACCCATCATGTCTAATTGGACTTGGTGGTGGAAGTTCTATGGATGTAGTAAAATATGCTGCACCCGAGATGAAAAAAGAAAAAATCTTAATTCCGACAACATTTGGAACTGGAGCTGAAATGACAACCTACTGCGTTCTGAAATTTGATGGTAAAAAGAAATTGTTGCGTGAAGACAGATTTCTAGCCGATATGGCAGTTGTGGATTCGTATTTCCTTGATGGAACTCCGCAGCAAGTCATAAACAGCTCTGTCTGTGATGCGTGTGCTCAAGCTACCGAAGGCTATGACAGCAAACTCGGCAATGACTTGACAAGAACTTTGTGCAAACAAGCGTTTGAGATTCTGTATGATGCAATTATGAACGACAAACCGGAAAACTATCCTTACGGATCAATGTTGTCTGGAATGGGCTTTGGTAATTGCTCTACCACTTTGGGACACGCGTTGTCCTATGTGTTCTCAAACGAGGGTGTGCCTCACGGATATTCGTTGTCCTCTTGCACCACCGTTGCACACAAGCATAACAATTCAATCTTCTATGATAGATTCAAAGAGGCTATGGCAAAACTCGGCTTTGACAAACTAGACCTCAAAGCTGACGTTTCAGAAGCTGCCGACACTGTAATGACAGATAGGGGACATTTGGATCCGAATCCAATTCCAATATCAAAAGATGATGTCGTAAAGTGTCTTGAAGATATCAAAGCAGGTAATTTGTAAAAAATCCAGTATTTTTTACTTTTTTTATATTTTCTTGATAAAATGCGAAATTGGCAGCTTGATGAAACTTTTTATTCTAATAATCTAAGGTAAATGTACTTGGCAGATAAAAAACTGAAGTTTGGTATTCAAAACGGACTCAATGTCGCAAGGGCTGGTTACACTGAAGATCAAATTTTAACGGCCTGCATACTTGCCGACAAGACCGGTTACGATTCTATTTTCTATATGGACCACACAAACGTCCCACAATGGAAAAATGCAATCGTTTTGGATCCTTGGGTGATGCTATCTGCAATTGCTGCAGTAACAAGCAATGTGGAGATAGGAACATGTGTGACTGATGCAATTAGAAGACACCCATCAAACATTGCCCTGGCTACAATTTCACTAGATAGGATTTCAAAAGGCAGGGCCATTCTGGGCATTGGCGCAGGTGAGGCCCAAAATCTAAAAGAATTTTGCATTCCGTTTGAAAAACCAGTTTCTAAATGGGCAGAACAAATTGAAACTATTCATAAATTATACGAATCAACTCCTGACAACACGGTAGATTACAACGGAAAATACTATCAGCTCAAGGGCGCATGTTTGCAAGCTCCTCCGATTAGAAAACCTCGTCCACCTACTTACATGGCAGCCGGTGGCAAACGTACGCTGGAATTGACCGGAAAGCTTGGCGACGGATGGTTGCCAATCGGCTATACTCCTGAACTTTTTGAGGATCACGCCGCACAAATCAAAGTATCCATGGATGCAAACAACCGAACCCAGGAAGAGAAGGATAATTTCCAGTATGCACTGGACATTGACGTCTACTTTTCCGAAGACGCCGAAGAGTCATGGGCAAAGATGAAGGAGGCAGTAAAAGTTAGTTTGTTCAAGCCTGAAATTTTGCGCGTTCACGGAATAAAGGAAATCGAGGGATTTGATTTCGTAAAATACTTTACAGAATATTCAATGTCTGATCAGAGCTGGATTGTAAAGATGAGAGAGGCTGCA
>JAQBHN010000100.1:0-4114 GCA_032127635.1 Nitrososphaerota archaeon | reverse complement strand
AGTTAATTTGCCCTTGTCATGTTGGGCCTTGATTCGATCTTGGCCTCCACCTTCTAACGCTGTATTATTTTTTTTAGTATACCCCTCAAACTTTTCAGAATGCACAGTATTCTAAAGGATGATAGTTTCCTATATTAATTTAATTTGAGAATATCAAGATATGAGATTTTTAGAAAAATTCAAAGATCACAGGTTATTTTAGAATATCACGAGTTAAGAAGTGGAAATTTCTTGTTTACAGATTTTTGATAAGAGCTAAAAGCATCCTTTTCTTCGCTGCATTTCTTACAGATACACAGTTGAGAGACATTTTGAATGTCACAAATTTCTTGAAATTCACATTGAGAGCAACCGGCAGGTGCCCCACACACGATACATTGTAATTCGTCAGTTTGGGCACATTTTTCATGTTTGACGCCCAAATCTTTTGCCCATAAACCAATTTCATTGACAAGGATTTTTTCATTACAAACTATACAAGTTCCAGGAAATTTCATGGGGATTTTTCTCCAACTCATTTTATTAGTTCAATCTCCTTTTCAATGATATCTCCAAATGTTTCTTCTAATTCTAATTCCAGAGTTTTATTTTTGATACAAAACAAAACAAAGGGGAAGCACAATGTCACAAAAGAACTAGAAGACAAATGTAATTTTCTTGCCATAACATTTGACAGTGATTTTATTTTTGCACCATCCCAACGAATTCTGTTTAGCAAGGGCCAAGATAGATTGTATTGAGAGTATCTTATTCGGTCATCGTTTTGATATAATTTAATTAAAGTGTCATTCAGATATCGAAGTAATCTCCAATTCTGAGTTTTCATAATTCGCCCAAAAAGCATATCTGCAGTCGAAATTATTTCCAAATATTTTGCAAGTGAGGCACTATCCAATTCACTAGTCACAATGCTAGAATAAAACGCATTAATTTTTTCTCTAGGATCAATTTGCATAGAATAAAGGACACCGCGGGCTTCTTCAACTGAATTTGCTTTAAAGAAAGCATTTACTCCATCTTCAACATTAATACTTTCAAAAGATTGTTCTGTTTGTGGATTAAATCCTGTTTCTAAAGATTGTGCAAGATTTATCATTGAACGGATATCGCCTTTTGATTTGTCAATGACTTTGATTAATGCCCCAGGACTTAATTTTGCACTTTGCTTTTTTAAAATATTTTCAAGATATACGCGCAATAATCGTGGCGGAATTCTTTTGAAATAAATTGTTTTTACTACTTTTTTAATGCTTTTCATTTTATCTGACGCATCATTGTTTGCTGCAAGGACAATTGGAACAGTGGGTCCTTTTAAAATATCAACAAGTGCAGATGCACCACCATAGTCACCACGGCCGTGAATTCCGTCAACTTCATCTACAAAGATCATGGGAGTTCCTAAAACACTCACATTTCCTAAAACAGGCATAAGAATTTCATTAATTCTAGATTTGCTTCTAACATCACTTGCATTTAGCCCAATCATGTCATATCCGAACTGCTTTGCAACAAGATATGCTATGGTGGTTTTTCCAATTCCAGGTGGGCCTACTAGAAGTAATGGCTTTGTACCTTTTTTCCATTTAACAAACCATTCAACAATTGCTGCTCGTGCTTCTTCATTTCCGACCATGTCAGAAATTATCTGAGGTCGGTATTTTTCAGACCACATCAATGTAATCACTCAGGAAGTTTAGATTGATACTCTGACCATTTATTGGCTTTTTGTAATTTATTGTACCAGTATTGGTTATAATGCTCCACAGTCAAAAATAAAAATTCTAAAAATTCTTTGTGTGAAAAATCATCAGGCAATAGTTCAAGTGTAAGTCTTGCATCTTGTAAATACAAATTACTTTTTTCCAAAGTAACTTCAAATCCTTTTTTTACATCATTTGCTAATAATGAATAGTAAAGTGGCCAAGAAGGTATTTTTACAAAACCGTTTTTAATCGAATCTTCAATTTCGTTTCCACATCCAACGCCTTCAGCAGCTCTTGCCATACCTAAATAAAAAATTTCGCCCAGCGGCCTTTCTGCTAAAGCCATATTTCTTCCGGCAGTTCCCATCACTGCACGGTATTTTTTGTAAGACAATGTCATATCTTCTTCAGTAATTTCTGTCGGTTTTAATTTTAATTTTTCATCTAGATATTGCCCAACTTGGGCATCTTTGAACCCGGCTTCAAATTCTCTTAGAACTTGCTCGCCGCCTTTAGAAATTTTATCCCGAGCCAATTTCAAAATATATGGGTTCATTAGTTTGTAATCATCAAGGAATTCTAAATCTTCGTCTTTATCTACAATTCTGTCCATAGGTTCACTTAGATCAATTGCAAGAATATGCCCTTCGACCATATCTTGTTTTAATTGAGGATCGTCTCGTCCAGAATATTCTGCTGCGGCATCAAATAATCCATTAAAAACAGGGAAGGTCATTTTCACAAAATTTGAATTTAAAATTCGGTTTACTCTATCTTGTATCACATCAAGACTTTCTAATTTTGATTTAATAGGCTCAATTTCAGATGCATTCAGGATGATTTCAGTAGAACCTACTTCATTGCCAAATGCTTGCTGAGTTGCATTTGGATTTGTGTCTGATTTTATTTCATAAAGTAATCCTTGAGCAAATCTTTCTGCAAAATTTGGGAATTGATTTTCTGTTTCTTCTTTGTATTTGCTAAATAATTTGTAACCTTTAGATTTGAACAAAGCTTGTTTGATAATCTGTTTTCCAGGTTTTGTGCTCATCAAAGCTTCCTTACTAATTACAGATTGATCTTTGCCACTCACAAACGTTAATATTTTTTATTGTTATTTATGCTTTCAAATTAAATATTTTCTTCACTTAAATTACGAGCGAGTGATTTGACAGTATGGATGTAATAGAAATTCTTCGTGAAGCTTCAAACAGAATTTATGAAAATGTAAAAGATCTTGCAGGAACAGAAAATGCGGCAGGTGATTTCGGTGTTGGAGCGGGAGGGGATATTTCAAGAAACATAGACATTGTTGCTGAAAAAACGGTTTTAGATTATCTTAAAGAAATTAATTTTGAATGTGTAGTTTTAGGTGAGGAATGTGGGCGGGTTGAATTATCAGACAAACCACAAGGATTTGTCATAATGGATGCAATAGATGGTTCTGCAAATGCAGTCAGAGGAGTTCCTTTTTTCTGTAGTTCTTTAGCTTTCGCAACTGAGGATAGGCTTAGTTCGATTACAGATGGTGTGATCACAAATCTATCCAATGGTGAGACGTATTGGGCATCAAAAAATAAAGGTGCATTTTTTAATAATAAACAGATCAGAGTTCACAAAAAAGATCCGGTCTACAAAATAGTTGGAATTAACACGTCAGGTGCGTCAATTGAATTAATGAATAAACTACATCCAATTTTTAAAAATCATGATCACATTAGACATTTTGGAGCAAATGCTCTCGAAATGGCAATGTTTGCAACAGGATTAATGGATATTTTTATTGATTTGAGAAATAGAATTAGAATTCAAGATATTGCAGCAGGCTATGTAATTGTTAAAGAGGCGGGAGGGATGCTACTGGATGAGGATTTGAATCCACTTGATGCCGATCTAAGTTATGAGACAAGAGTTTCTTTCATTGCAGCTGCAAATCAGGAAATCCTTGATGAAATAATGTCACAAATCAATAATTGAGTTTTGTGAATGAAAGATTGAAAAAATATGCATAGTTTGATAATTTATTTGATATTATTGTGTTTTTGATGGATCTAACAAGATAATACTAAGAGAAATATATTTAACCAAAGTTAGGAAAAAACTTCTTGTATGGTAACTGAGATGAAAGCAAAAGTAGTCTATAGAGAATTACTAAAAGAAGACCTAGCAATCATCAGATTAGTTCCAGATAAAGGAATGCCAGAATACAAAACAGGTCAATTTTTAACAATCGGTCTTCCAATTCCGGCAGAGAAAAAAATTGTTCGAAGAGCATATTCCATTGCATCACACGCAGAAAATAGAGATTATTTTGAATTTGTAATTAGATGGGTTAGAAAACCACTTCCAGGCCGCGTGACAACTGAATTATTTTATCTAAGTGTTGGTGATGAAGTATCTCTTGGAGAACC
>JAQBHN010000099.1:0-3940 GCA_032127635.1 Nitrososphaerota archaeon | reverse complement strand
GCTTTCCATGGTCTCCTTTACCTGCTGTTCTATCTTGTCGACTTCCTGTTCGACTGCGACAATTTCTATTCTGCGCTCCTCTTTGGTAATCCATGAGACTGTGATGAGGCCGAGAATTTCCAAATCCAAAAGAATTTTGTTGAATCTGTCATCTGCAATGACGTGTCCGTCTTTTACAAGACTCTTGAAGAGTTCAACATCCGTTAAGCGATTTGCCTCTTTAATTTTATCAAACACTGTATTTCTTATTGGTATTGCCATTTTTTATCCGTAGAATGATTTATCCCCTGACTTTGGCACCACGTTAGATATACTTTCCTTTATCGAATTGTACCACTGGTCTACCTCTTTTGTAATCGAGGGTCTTACATGTTTCAGACTGCTTGAAAAGTCGTGACTTGAAATCTTTGGAGAGTTGTTTCTCATTGCTTCGACCGCTGCCTCCCTGCACAGTGCCGCCAAATCTGCACCCGAGAAGTTCTGTGTAGCTACTGCTATCTCTTGCAATTTCACGTCACTTGCCAGCGGCATCTTCCGTGTCAGAATTTTGATGATCTCCAACCTTCCTTTCTCATCTGGCGGGCCGACATAAAGCACCAAATCCAATCTTCCTGTTCTGAGCAAGGAGTTGTCTAAAACATCCGGGCGGTTTGTAATTCCGATTACTACGACTCTTGACGAGCTGCCTTCCTCTATTTCCGTAAGCAGCTGGCTTAGAACTGTCTCGCCGGTTCCGCCTTCCCCTGATTTGGAGCGTGCAATGGAATCAAGCTCATCAAATATCACTACGCATGGGGATGACGTTTTTGCCTTTCTAAAAATTTCCCTTATCGCCTTTTCGGACTCTCCCAGCCATTTGGAAAGTATCTCCGGACCTCTTACCAGGATCATGTTTGCCCCTGTTTCGGTAGCCAGAGCTCGCGCAAGCAGTGTCTTTCCACAGCCTGGCGGGCCGTAGATCAAAGCTCCCTTTGGAGGCTTTATCCCCATCTTTGTAAACTTGGCAGGCTCTTTCATGGCCATTGCCAGGTTGTCTGAAAGTGATTTTTTAATGTCATCCAGTCCTCCAACGTCGTGCCACCACACTTTTGATCTTTCGACATAGAATTCCCTCATGGCCGTGGGGATTACGTCCTGCATTGCGTCGTAAAAGTCGATTAGCTTGATCTGCATTGACTGCAGTACCTCGGACGGAATTTTTTCTGTCTCAAGATCTATTTCTGGAAGATACCTTCTGATTGATTTTAGTGCGGCCTCTCTGCAGAGTGACTTGATGTCAGCACCAGTATATCCGTGCAATTCGGATGACAGAACTTTGAGATCAATGTCGTCGCTGATTGGCATTGATCTGGTGTGAATCTCAAGAATCTCCAGCCTTCCCTCTTCGTTGGGAACTGATATCTCGAATTCCCTGTCGAATCTTCCCGGTCTTCTAAGTGCCGGGTCTACGCTGTCTGGCCTGTTTGTCGCACCGAGAACAATTACGTTTCCCCTGTCGTTTAGACCGTCCATCAGCGCAAGCAATTGGGCGACAACTCTTTTTTCAACATCCCCGTATGCTTCCTCTCTTTTTGGCGCTATGGCGTCAATTTCATCTATGAATATTATGCTTGGTGAATTGTCTTTTGCCTCTTTGAAAATTTCCCTCAGCTTTGCTTCTGTTTCGCCGTAATACTTGTTCATTATTTCTGGACCGTTGATTGGAAACATGTTGGCCTCTGACTCGCTTGCAATTACTTTTGCAAGCAGTGTCTTTCCGCAACCTGGCGGACCGTAAAGCAGAATCCCGCTGTGCGGCTCGACTCCCAACCTTACAAACAACTCCGGATGCTTTAACGGGAGTTCTACAATCTCCCTCATTGCTTTAATTTCCCGTCTCAGGCCCCCGACTTCCTCGTACGTCACTCTGACTTTTCTGTCGACTGAAGTTTCCGTCGAGATGTTAAGGACTGTCGTGCGGTCAATCTTGACTACTCCCTTTGGGGATGTTTTTGTAATCTTAAAGTCCATCGAGTTTCCTAAAATCATAACTGAAATCTCGTCCCCGTGTGTGATTGGCAGCCCCTTCAATCTGTTTTTAACAAAATCTGTGAACTCTTTGTCGATGGTTACAGTTTCATTTACCGGAGTTAGCGAAACAGTCTTTGCAAACTTTGATATCACCTTTCTGATTTTTACGACATCGTTTAGCGACGCGCCTACGTTTTTTCTTGTCTGCCCGTCCACTCTAATGATGTCTGGCAATTTCTCGTCTTCATCAACTGGCCAAACAACTGCACAGCTGGTTCTTGAACCCATTACCTCGATAATGTCGCCTGGTGCAACCTTGAGAAAATCCATGGCGTCCGGACCAATTCGAGCACGTTTCTTTCCTACGTCTCTTTGTTTTGCTTCTCCTATCCTCATCTGCAAAGGTTCTTCTTTGCGTGTCAAAAAATCACACCTATTTCATGTCAACTGACATGCGGCTCATGTTGAGGACTTCAAATTCACTTACGCCGTCAACTGCTCTGATGGTCTCCTCTAGCAAGTCCATCTGTCCTTCCTTATCCTCGACTATGAACTCTGCCTTGATGCATTCCAATCCGAATGCCAGCGGCTCCTTTGCATGTCTCTTCATTGCAATGCCATCTTTTAGTTGCCCTTTGATATCCTCTGCAAGTTTGTCAAGGTCTACATCCATTCCTTTTGGAAGAATTTTTGTAACTAGTAGTAACTGAGTCAATTTCTAAGGTCCCATAAAGTTGCATGCTGTACAAGTATAGTTTTTTGCTGATTCCCTGCAACTTTGACATCTCCAAATTAAATCTCCGCCGCAATCAGGGCAGTTAAATTTTACACATTTATCGTTAGGCATAATTGGTCTGTGGCAGCAACTACATGTTGGTAATGATATAGTAGACGACATGCTCAAATTTTCTGTAAACATCATTTATACCTTGCTTAGAAATTATGCGCGTTTTAGCCAAGTAGTTTTTTGATTTCACCGCCGATTAGAATTTGGGCGGTTTTAATCGAACCTTTCAATCCGAGCAGCTTGATGATTGATCCGGTGTGAAAATCAAAGTCGTCATTTTCTGAAATCTCTTTTGTAATCTCTGGCGTGATTGTCTCAAATAATTTGTTGATTGTATTGTTGTCAATTCTTTCCAAGATTTTTCTAGCTAGCAATTGTTTTTCAAACTCTTTTCCAAACCGTGCAGTCCATTTTTTCTGGTATTGATCAAGATCATCCCTGTTGTCGGTTTTAAGAAATTCCGATATTGCCTGTCCGGCATACACCCCGCCCATCCCGCTGGTGAATATCCCGCCTGCTGTTGTCGGCTTTGCTTGCCCTGCCGCGTCGCCAATGATTACCGTTTTGCCTTCCACAAAATTTTTGATAGGGCCTTTGATCCAAATCGGTGCGAAAATTTTTCTGATCGTTGAAAATTTTCCTTTCTCTTTGAGAATGCTCTCCATTGCTTCGGACACTTTTATTCCTCTTCCTGCGACTCCGACTTTTCCTTTGCCGTTACCGGATGGGATAATCCATGCAAAGAACCCCGGATATTTTTCCTGGTCAAAAATTACTTCCACTTTGCCTTTCTCTATCCAGTCTGCATAGATTTCATACTGCGCTGATGACAGAATTCCTGTTCTGTCCCTGTGAATCAAAGACGACACTCCTCGCGCATCCACAAAAATTTTGCAGTCGATTTTTTCTTTGCTGGTTCTTACTCCCGTGTCCGTAGTTTCTTGAAAGCTGGTTCTGACTCTGATCTCTGCGCCGTTTTTTTGAGCTTGAAATGCGACTTGCTTGTCCAGCTCCCTTCTGCTGATCTCAATGACTTTTTGATTTTTTGAATTGATTGTAAAACTGCTCCCGCTGGGAGAGATAATCTCCGCCGATTCTATCATGTGATCAAAGGTTTTTCTAAACGGTATCACTCCGAGCTCT
>JAQBHN010000098.1:0-3355 GCA_032127635.1 Nitrososphaerota archaeon | reverse complement strand
TGAAGACGATTCATTGGTTTGTCCTTCTGCGCCCTGCTGTCCTTCTGCGCCCTGCTGTCCTTCTGCGCCAGGTGGATGTGAAGCATTTTTGTAAAGTTCAGTTGTAACTTCGTTGACCAATGTTTGCAGTACTTCAAGTTTAGGTTTTAACTCACCTGGTTCCTTATCTAAAACTTCTCTAAGTTCCTTTACAGCATCAGTAATTTTAATTCCTTGTTCTTGTGAAATTTTATCTTTAAGATCATGATTCACTAGTTTCTCTACAGTGTAAATGTAACTTTCTGCCTCATTCTTTAAATCAATTTTCACCATCTTCTTTTTGTCTTCATCAGAGAATTTTTCTGCATCTTGTTTCAATTTTTCAATTTCTTCTTTGGACAATTTTGATCCTGATTCAATAGTAATTTTTGCCTCTTTTTGTGTTCCAAGATCTTTTGCCGTGACATTAATTATTCCGTTTGCATCAATGTCAAATTTTACTTCGATTTGAGGAATTCCTCTTGGAGCTGGTGGTAAATCTGTAAGATTAAAGCTGCCCAAGGATACATTGTCAGTTGCCATTGGTCGTTCGCCTTGAACAATGTGAATAGTAACAGCTGTTTGGCTATCAGCGGCAGTTGTGAAAACTTTACTCTTTGAAGTTGGAATAGTGGTGTTTCTTTCAATTAACGGCTCTCTAACACCGCCTAAAGTTTCAATTCCCAATGTCAGAGGAGTTACGTCAAGTAAAACTATGTCACTGCTGACATCTCCAGCAATAATCCCTGCCTGAATTGCCGCTCCCATTGCTACAGCCTCCATTGGATCTACTCCGGATTCAGATTCCTGACCAACAATTTCGCTTACAAATTTTTTCACCAACGGGATTCTTGTCGGGCCGCCAACCATGACAATTTTGTTAATGTCAGAGTTTGTGAGTTTTGCATCTTCCAGTGCTTTCAATATAGAAGGCTTGCATTTCTCAACAATTGGTCTTATCAGCTCATCTAGTTTGGAACGAGTCAGTCTTAATTCTAAATTTTTGGCACCTGAGGATGGATCATGTGAAATAAATGGCAAGTTAACATCTGTTTCCATAACAGTAGACAATTCGATTTTTGCTTTTTCGGAAGCTTCTCTAATTCTTGTCATTGCAGTTGAGTCGGAACTGAGATCAACGCCTTCTTTTTTCCTGAATTCGTCTACAATGAAATCAATTAGAACTTTGTCCATATCCGTACCGCCTAATTGAGTATCACCAGAGGTACTGAGAACTTCAAAAACACCACCACCCATTTCCATTATTGTAACGTCCAATGTACCACCACCGAAATCAAAGACAAGAATTTTCATGTCTTGTTTGGCTTTATCCAATCCAAATGCCAAAGCTGCTGCTGTTGGTTCATTAATTATTCTAACAACATCCAGTCCTGCAATTGTTCCGGCATCCTTAGTAGCTTGACGTTGATTGTCATCAAAATATGCAGGAACAGTAATTACCGCCTTGCTAACTGGTTCTCCAATAAACGCCTCTGCATCTTTTTTGATTTTTTGAAGAATGAATGATGAGATTTGTTGAGGTTTGTATTCTTTATCTAAAATTTTAAAAATATGATCAGAGCCCATTTTTCTTTTAGCGGCAAAAATAGTTCTATCCGGATTTGTTACGGATTGTCTTCGTGCAGGTTCACCTACCAAAAGTTCGCCATCTTTAGTAAATGCTACAACTGATGGAAACGCTTTGCCGCCTACTGTGGCACCTTCTGCTGCTGGGATAATGGTCGGTTTGCCGCCCATTACCACTGCTGCTGCAGAATTACTCGTTCCTAAATCAATCCCAATAATTTTAGCCATATTTTATCATCATCCTTTTTTTGAAATCTCTACCAACGTCGGTCTTATAACTCTCTCATGAGAAATATATCCCTTCCTGATCTCTTTTGTGATTGTATTGTCATCTAAATCCGGATCATTGACAATTGATATTGCCTCATGAAAATTGGGGTTAAAAATTTCGCCTAATGCATCTATTGGTACAATGCGATATTTCTGCAATAAAGAATCCATATTTTTTAAAATAAAATCCAAACCATCCGAATTGATTTTACTTTCAGAAAAAGCTTCTTTTGCCCTTACAAAGTCATCGTAAATTTTTAAAAAATCCAAAGCAAATTCGTTAATTTTTGTATTGACGCCATTTTCTATATCAGTCTGGGTTTTTCTACTTAGGTTTTGAAAGTCGGCCAAAACAAGTTTTAATTTTTCTTCATATTCAGACGATTTTTGTTTTTCCAAATCCAGCTGTCGAGATAACTCATCAATATTACATTCTGACAGTTTCGATTCGGATACAGATGAATCACTCTCTGTTTCATTTTCAGAGATTACATTTACTGGGATTTCATCAGGATCAGATTTGCTGGACAATTTAATCAGAATAACATTTTAGCTAATTTATACTGTTATTGATAGTTTCACACAAAGGATTAGCTTTGACAATAATTAGATTGGAATCCTGTTTGTTTTTTTCAATATTGTCAAAATCAAATTTTGAACAAGCCACAACAATTGTTGTTTTGTCACTATGAAATAGATCAAAGTTTGGATCTTCATAAGCTTCTACATCGCCAATGTAATCACGCAGCCTTGATGTCAAATTTTGCAACATCTCAATCTTGTCTCCACGCATTACATGTTGATCAAGTGTCCAAGATAGTGCAATCTTGGTTCTACTTGCCTTCAGGTCATTCTTCTTTAATGTTGAGCGGATCTCATCAATTAATCGCTTGATGTATCCATCAATTCCCTTAACACTTCCGTTAATTAGATACATGAGAGAGTTTGCACCGTCAAAAGATGAGCCTAAGGATTTCAAATCAAACAGACTGTTAATCATATCATCCAAGAATATTTCCTGAAAATCATCTGAAGAGAGATCATTTTTTGTAATGTCATCTTGAGCGTATTTGCATACTTCCAAAACACTACACAGACTAGAAAATCGAGAAAGCACATCGATAGCATGAAAATGCTCAGATGATGAAATTGCCACAAATTTTTTCTCCTTTTTGCCTACTGTAAGAAGTTCGGACAGTATCAAATCTTCTTTTCCATTGAATGACCCGATGATTTTTGGTTGTTCCTTAAGATCTTCAAGCGGGTAATAAAAATATGAAATGTGTTTTCCTGTCTCAAATCCCGTTACATGTTCAAGCAATGAAATATTTTCGTTGTTGCCTCCAAATCCCGTAGGAAGAGTAAAAATTACCGAGCTGTTTTTTTTCATCGATGTAACTGCATCCTTAAATTTTGAATGAATTTCAGTTTTGATATCTTGTCCAGTTTTTCTAATTCTCGGAGTGAAGAAGAGATATTG
>JAQBHN010000097.1:0-4055 GCA_032127635.1 Nitrososphaerota archaeon | reverse complement strand
CCCAGTCAGCGATTGTACAATGTATGGAACAATGCCAATCATCCCCCCATCCCCGGCAGGCAACGGACTGAACATACTCCAAAGAATCTGTTGGGCAACACCTGCCATAATGAACAAACTGATTCCACTACCAAGTCCCCAGCCTTTCTGAATCAGTTCATCCAAGAACATGATAATGATGGACGCGGCCATCAACTGGCCAATGAGAACGTACAGAACCCACGGGTCTGTCGTAAGACCAGGGCCATAAACTGCCGAAGCATACACGATTGATTCAGCTACAATTACAATGTAGGTTACAAGTTTAGTAGCAGTCTGAAAGATTCCCCTCTCTTCCGGTTTTTTGAAATCAAATTTTAGAATATCCGAACCTCTCAATAATTGCATCAAAAGTCCAGCCGTAACAATTGGCCCGATGCCTAATTCAACCAGAGTGCCCTGTTGTGATGCAAAAATAACTCTAGCAAATGCTAGGAAATCAAATTGGGGTGCAGTTGCTCCAAATAGAGGAGTTTGACCCATTATCATGTAGATAAGCAGTGCAATTCCGCACCAGAGCAATCTAACCTGAAGTGATATTTTCTTTTTAGGTTTTGGAACTTGCGGTAAGTATGGTTCTGCTTTAAAAACTACTTTTCGAATAATGTTAGTTAAGCTACCCTCAGCCATTCTTAGGTAACACTTCTCCCCCAACAGCTTTTAGTTTTTCTTCAGCTGATGCAGTAAATTGTTCAACTTTGACGGAATATGCATTTGTTATTTTTCCGCCGCCAAGAAGTTTTTTGTATCCTGCACTTACAAGATCAACAATTTTTTTGCCTCCTTCTTCTTTGCCGAACTTTATGAACAGGTCATCTAGATCTCTCAGACCTGCCCAGTTCTTTATAATATTTGGATGAGGTGTTTTAGGGATATCATGTCCATAATGATCTGGTTCTTCTTTTATCATAGTACTTCTATGATGTTTCTTCATACCAGTAACTCCAAGACCACCTTTGTGACCACTCGCACGGTGTTGGCCTACTTGTCCCCACCCCATGTGTCGTCCGCCTCTAAGTCGTCTTGTTTTTCGTAATCTAGTTGCCATGTTAAATCATTCTCCTTACAATGGTGTCAAGTTCCTTATTTTGTCCAAGAATACCTTTCTGCCCATAAAGTTTCTTCGTACTTCTCTTGAATCCATGTACTGGAGGTGCCAAAGCAAACCAAGGTTTTAGTGGCTTTAGTTTTGACAAAGTTGCTTTACCCTCAGCCAAAGCAGCTCCCAATTCTGCAGCACTTGCAAATCCAAGTTCTTTCAAATCATCAGCAGTTATTTTTTGATAGCCGCCTTTTCTTGCTTTCTTATCCACCAATTCGGTTGCCAAAGATGCATCAATTTCAGTCCAGGTCACATAGTGCTGTACTTTTCTCAGCATTCCCAAAGTGTTATCTTTGGCAGGTAGAATAGTTGCACGGTATTTTTTATCTAATTTTAACAAAGTCATAGTGGTTGTTGCCCAATACGGACAATCTGCTTGGCCTTTTATTCTAACAACGAGATATGCGTTAACCATAATTTATCAACCCTGACTAAATGTCTGTCTGAGACAATCCAATACTGCTTTTGAAGTGGAATTCATAGTAGGAGTAGAACCTTTTGCCGTAGTCCATGCATCTTTAAGACCTGCCAATTCCAATAATCGTTTAATTTTACCGCCTGCTACAAGACCCAATCCACGGGGTGCAGGAATGATTTCAATTGTAACACTGCCACCTTTCCCCTTAACTTTGAATGGTACAGAATGTTTTTGATCACATCTGCATTCCCAACTGCCGCATCCCATTTTGATAGGGCTGACATTAAGAAAAGCTTGACTGGTTGCTTTTTCAATAGCGATTCTCATTTGTTTTGATTTTCCTTGGCCGATACCCAAGTATCCGTTCTCATTGCCAGCAGCAACAATTGCTTTGAATCTAGTTGATTGGCCATTTGTAGTCATTCTTTGAATAATACCCACATCGACGACTTCGCTTTTCAAGTCTGGCAATAATTTCTTGATAATTCCAGACTCTTGAATACGTAATCCTGATTCATAAATTTCTTCCAAGGATGTAATTTCTCCAGATGCAACTTGTTTTCCCAAGATGGTTTTTGGGACCCAAACTTCTTCTTCCGGTTCTCTTCTTGGTCGTTTTGGACGTGCGTCTTTAACTCCTCCTGGAGGGCCTCTTCCATATATTGGCGGACCTCTGCTTCTTCCACCTTGTCCAGGTTTAGATTGCGCTGTCTGACTCATTTCTGTTTGACCTCACTATCAATTGAAGATTTTATTTTTGAAACTTCGTTTTTTACTGTAAGATGTTCGCCGTTAATTCTTTCTTCAGATGGGAACGTTTCTGGATCAGCTGGAACCTGAACACCGGCATCAATCACACCTTTCAGAGCAGCTGCCATTCTTTGAGTATATCGTCTAGTTCCAGTATACATGATTGCATCTTTTGCACCGTTTACCAAGGCCTTTTTGCCAGCCATGTAACCAGTCAGATATGCAGCAGATACGCTTTTTCTGGAACCTTTCCATCCTTTGTCAAGTAAGTATCTAGAATGGGCAGAAGCGATAACTTTGTCACCAGTCATGCCAGGTTTTAGAATTTGTACTTGAGTATTTTCATTAGTAATATTTACAGTGATAAAATCGCGTTTGCCCATCAACATGGTTCCACGTTTTTTATAATTGGTCTTTTCCTCTCTTAATCTTCTTAATATTTTTGAATAGGCCATCTATAGAAACCGATTTCGAATCTGCTCTTATATACGTTAAGCGCGAATTAGAGCAGCAAGTAAAGCCTTCTGTGTATGTAAGCGATTTTCTGCCTCATCCCAAACAACAGATTGAGGACCGTCAATTACTGATGAGGTTACTTCTTGTCCCCTCTTAGCTGGAAGACAATGTAAAAAGATCGCATCTTTCTTTGCAGACTTCATTAATTTATCATTGATTTGATACTTTGGCAGGAATTTTTGCAATCTTTTCTTGTCAAGATTGTGAATTGATGAAAAAGTGTCGGCAGCCACCACATCTGCATTTTCAGATGCAGTAAATGGATCTGTGGTTAATTCGATGTTGGTAGATTTCTGGGATTCTTTGACAACATCCTTGTTTGGCTCAAAGCCCTTAGGGGTTGCAATAGACATATTGACTCCAGATAATGCGGCACCGTAAATCATAGAATTGCACACATTGTTGCCATCACCAATCCATGCGATTTTCATCCCCTTGAGTTTCTTCTTCTTCTCTTTAATCGTCATAAAGTCTGCCAAGATTTGACAAGGATGAAAAGAATCAGATAGCCCGTTAATTACAGGAATACTTGCATGTTCTGCCAGGGTTTCAAGTAATTTATGATCATAGACACGTGCCATTATACAATCAGAGTATCGTGAGAGAGTTTTTGCAGTATCTTCAACTGATTCTCCACGCGATAGTTGCATGTCATTTGATGAAAGGGTAACCGCATGCCCTCCTAGATGATACATGCCAACTTCAAAACTAACACGTGTTCGGGTGGATGGTTTTTGAAAAATCATCGTGAGTGTTTTGTTTTTTAAAACAGGTTTGTTTCCGCCCTGTTTGAATTCCTTTTTTAAATTAATAGAGTCATCAATTAATCCTACAAATTCCCTTGGAGTTAATTCCGCTAGAGTGAGTAAATCTTTGGTTTTGAGTTTCATTTCTTAAAGAATCCGAATCGTCCTCGTTTCTTTTCAGGTTTTTCTTCTTTATCATGTTTTTGTATTTCCTCGTCTTTGACATTATTTGATTTGCCAGGCTTAGGCCTATCATTTTTAATCCATTGACGGATCTTGTTACCCAGATTGATTGCATCTGTATCATTTTCTGGCGGAGGAATGTCAAATAGATCAGAATAAGTTGCAATGTCATCATCCTTAATTCCGTCAAACGGATCATCGGAAGTCGGTTCTGGTGTCGGTTCTGGTGTCGGTTCTGGTGTCGGTTCTGGTGTCGGTTCTGGTGTCGGTTCTGGTGTCGGTTCTGGTGTCGGTTCTGGTG
>JAQBHN010000096.1:0-43446 GCA_032127635.1 Nitrososphaerota archaeon | reverse complement strand
CCCACTCTTATCCTGTTGACACTCCTGTAAGAAGAATAATGTCTTCACCACTAATCTCAATTGATTCAAATTCTGATTTGTTGATAGCGTCAAATCTGATGTCTGCTCGAAATGTCAGAAAATTGCCTGTTATTGATGATGACAAGGTTGTTGGAATTCTGACCTCAAGCGATCTAGCCAAACATTTTGCATATCGCTGAAAATTACAGTAAAACGGCTACTATTTCCTGAATTACTAGTATGTTGCGTGGGAAAAGCTTATTATAATTTAAAACAGCATTTTTCTTCATTATGGCAACTGAACAAGCACAAAAGATGGTTACCGTTACTGCAAAAGCAGCTGAAAAAATCCATGAATTCATGAAAGAAGAGGCAGAATCTCCTGAATATCTTAGAGTATATGTTCAAGGTGGAGGTTGCTCTGGTCTATCTTACGGAATGGGCTTTGAGAAAGCACCAGAAGAGGATGACATTGTCATGGAGGAAAATGGAGTCAAACTTTTAGTTGACAGCTACAGCGTCGACCATCTACAAGGTGCAAACGTAGACTATATTGAAAGCCTAATGGGTTCTGGATTCAAAATTAACAATCCAAATGTTACAAAATCCTGTTCATGCGGTTCCTCATTTAGCACAGAATAAACAACATCATTTTTCATTTTTAGATTGCTCTTAGCGAACGCTGTAATTGACAAATTTCTTGAAAAATCTAGTATTTTTATTATTTTTTGCGATACCCTCATATATCGCAGGCAGAAACTCAGAATATGCAAATAAAGGAGATGAATAGTTTATGGTTCAGCAAGGAATTGTCAAATATCACGTTAAGCTTTCCTATGAAGTCGATGGACTCGTTGAAAGAGCAGATATAATCGGAGCCATTTTTGGCCAAACAGAAGGACTGTTAGGGCCAGAGATGAATCTGAATGAGCTGCAACGAGTTTCTAAAGTAGGTCGTATTGAAGTCAATACGAAAGCTACCTCCAACACCACCGTTGGCGATGCATTAATCCCGATGAGTACCGACATTGATACTTGCGCATTAATTGCTGCTGGAATTGAAAGCATCGATAAGGTAGGCCCATTTGATTGTAAATTCAGATTGGAAACTATTGATGATGTGCGAGCTGCAAAGAAAGACGATATTGTAAGACGTGCAAAAGAAATCAAGCAGAAATGGGCAACTAAAACTGTCAGTGAGGGAGAAACCATGCTGAATGATGTTCATCGAGGCGATACCGGCAAGCTATCGACATACGGGCCATCAAAATTAACATGCAGTTCGGGCGCCTTTGATTCCACCTGGCTAATCCTAGTTGAAGGAAGAGCCGACGTGATCAATCTTCTAAGGGCAGGGTATGACAATGTTCTTGCAATTGAAGGTGCAAAAATTGATGAATCTATCAAAGAATTATGCAGTAAAAAAGAAACCGTTGTTGCATTCATTGACGGCGACAGGGCAGGAGGATTTATTCTCAAAGAACTCAAATCTGTTGTTACTTTGGATTACGAACTTCAAGCAGACCCTGGCGTTGAGGTCGAAGAATTAACTCCGCAAAGAATTGATGAGATTCTAAGACCCATTGCCAATGAGATCAGGGATGGAAAACCTGCACCTAAGCTAAAAAGTGAAGATGATAAATCTGTCGCAGAAATGGCAGCAAAAATATTTCCAAATCTAAATGAAACCCTTGAAGCAGTTGGACTGGATGGTAATCAAAAGGAAGTCTTCAAAGTTCCAATCAGTGAAGTTGTAAGCAAACTGTCCTCACAGTCTGGAATCAAATACCTTCTACTGGATGGAATTATCACTAAGAGGCTTTTAGAAGGTGCCAAAAACGCAGGCGTTGAATGTGTAATAGGACACAGAGTTGTAAAATTATCCAACTCTGATGGAATGACACTGAAAACATTCGCTGACTTGGGTGTATCTTAGAATAGATGACTGAGCTGAAAATCCAACATCTCTTAACACTCTCATATCTGCTTTCAAAAGGTGCAAAATACAACTATGTCCCAATTACAACCTCTTCATTGGGAAAAAGTATCAAAAAATCACAGCAGGCAGCATCAAAACATCTTCTTGAATTGGAACAAAACCAGTTCATTGAGAGAATAATGGGCGGACGAAACATTTCAGTTAAAATTACTTCAAAAGGATATTCTGAAATGGTAAAACTTTCAGCAATACTGCAAAAAAGCCTCGATTCTTCGCCTTCTCACGTTGAGCTAAAGGGTACGCTGGTTTCCGGAATGGGCGAAGGCGCATACTACATGGGGTTGAAGGGGTACACGAAACAATTCCAGTCCAAAATCGGGTATGTCCCGTATCCTGGCACCCTTAATGTTAGGCTGGACCAAAAGATCCATCAGGAGGCAATTAAACAATTTGAAATCCTGGACGGTGTAAAAATCAAGAGTTTTTCAGACGGAAAGAGAACTTATGGGTGGGTGAAATGCTTCGCTGCAAAACTCAACAACACTGCCAATTGCGAGTTAATCGTTCTTGAGCGCACACATCATGATGATTCTATAATAGAATTAATTTCAAAATCTTGTTTGAGAAAAACTGCAAAATTGAAAGACGGTTCCAAAGTTTCAATCAATATCCAGGTAAATTCCTAAATTCCGTGAATGGATTCGCCATACTCTTCTTCAATTTTAGAGCTGGAACTTTCAGGAATTGGGGATTGCAGTCTTGCTACCTTTGCATCAAGTTCTATTTTTTTGCATCCTTCGGTGATGAATTTTTCTTGGTGAACTTGATCATAGCCTAGTGCAATTATCTGCGGCTTTATGTGATTTACAGTTTTGAATATGTCGTCTTCTTGCCCAATCAGGCAGATGTCTACCATTGATAGCGAGTTGACCAACTCTTGCCTTTGCTCTTGTGCGTGAAGTGGCCTTCTTTTCTTCATTTTTACTGCCGTATTGTCAGTTGCAACCACAACGACTAAAATATCGCCTAATTCTTTTGCCGCATTCAATGTATGGATATGCCCTGGATGAATAATGTCGAAAACTCCCCCTGCTAACACAACGCACAATGAGTTTCTTCCAATCTTGGTAAGGGTTTTTCTGTCTTCGTTGACGAATTGGCCTTTGACCAAATCGTTAATTTTTGAATTGATCATCTCCTCAGAAAGCATACTTTTTTTCTTGATAATTTCAAACGGGTCTTTTCCTTGAATTTGACATACATACATGTTGGAAAGTATGTTTTTTTCGATTTGTTCCAATATTTTTTCTATTTTTGACCCTCTCTTTAATTCATCGCTAAAAATTACATTTTTGGATCAAGGCCTTTTGCCAATCTTAACGCATCGACAAGACCGTCTGCATAACCTATACTCAATATCGCCACTTCATCCTGGCCATCTTCAAGAAATTTTTCTGCATCTTTGACATACAACTCTGCATTTTCCAAAATCACCTGAAATTCTTTTTGGCCCTTGTACAGTGGCACTACCTCTTCCAGTGCCTCTCTGACCATTGGAACGTATTTTTTCATCATTTGTACGGATATTTTCTTTGTTTTTTCTGTATTGTCAAACGGTTCATCTACGCACTGGCCAAATATCTTCAGGGCGTCTGATTCGGTAAAGTGAAATTTGCCTGGAATGATTATTGTATGTGGCGGCTTGCCAAAATCAGTTTTCTCTAGACTGGATATCTTGCCAGAAATGATGCTTTGATCCTTGAATCCGACCCTTGACGCGACAATCACGTATGTTGATGGGCTGATGACATTTCTTATTTGACCTTTTTCAGTTTCTAAAAGTCCGCGCAATGCGTCTTTGGGATCCAAGAAAAAATCTTTGTCTTGATTATATTCCAGTAGAAGTATGGTGTGGTTTCCTTCGATGACATTTTTGTATACCACATAATACGGGGTCGTTAGCGATTTCATCGCACTCATTATCGTTGCAATCCTTCCTATTTTGTAAAAATGCAAGCCACATTCTCCTATCATTGAAGTGATTGATGATGATGCGTGGATGGAACGTGTTTTGATTTTATCTTCAATTGCCCTTGCTCTTAATTCAATGTGGGTAGTGGCGATATATGGATCTCCGTATGCTAGCAATACGACATTCTTTTTCTTTGCATTTTTTAAAATCTCGCTGCCGTCCTCAACAAGCCATCTTTTAGCAAGTTTGAATTCGCCATTTGTCGCTTTTTTGATTTTTGCCAAATCTGATTTCCCTATCGGACTGGTGAATTGTTCCAAATACACGATATCTGCTTTTGATAAAATGTCTAGCGCTTCAATGGGAATTGATTTGAATCCCGAAATACCTAAACCGACAAACCACAGCATTACTGAATATTTTTATCATGAAGTCTTTTTAAATGCTGTAGCGTTTTCTTGAGAATCTCTATGCCTCTGAGATACTCGTCTATGGAAACCTTCTCGTCAATTGTATGAGCTTCATGTGGATCTCCTGGACCGTAGGTTACAACTGGAATTTTCCATTGGTTTCCTAGAACATTCATGTCACCTGTACCTGTCTTTCTGATTAGAGTGGGCCTCGAATGCTCTGCTTCCATGACTCCCAGAGTAAAAGCCCTGACTAGTGCTGAATCATGAGGAGCTTCAAACGGTTCAGTTTCATCCAGAATTGAATAAAATGCCTCCACTTCCCTCTCTTGAGATATTTCTTTTACAAGCGTTGCAATTTTTTGCTCAATTGTTTTACAATTCATGTCTACGGGAATTCTGATATCAAACGTTGTTTCGCATTCTTTTGGAGTAACGTTGTGGCTGGTTCCACCTTTCACTTCAGTCATGGTGGCAGTCAATAGCATCCCTTTTGATTTGCCTTCTTGGTTCGCTTCCAGCTTTTCTTTTAGCTCCCTTGCAAAAATCATGGATTCCAAGATCGCGTTCTTTGATAGCCACGGCGCACTCGCATGAGAGCTATCCTCGACACTGATTTTGAGATTTATTGCCAGCCTTCCCTTGTACGCAATTGTAACTTGCTTAATTCCGCTTGGCTCTCCAAAAATAGCGTAATCGATATCCATTTTTTTCTTAACCAAATTCTTAATTCCTGTTGCATTGCCTTCCTCATCTACTGCCCCGACAAAATATACTGTTCCGTTATTGTTTTGAATTGACGCCGCTGCAAACAACATTGCCATTAATGGCGCCTTTGCATCTGACGCCCCTCTGCCATAGAGTGAATCACCCTCTTTTCTAACTTTGACCTTGCCTGGTACTACATCCATGTGCCCGCATAGCATAATTCTTGGGGATCCAGAACCTTTCTTAGCTATTATATTTCCAACTTCGTCAATTTGAATATCTTCAAATCCTAAATCATCGCATTTATCCGCCAAAAATTCAGCCATTGGTTTTTCACTTAGAGATGGCGTGTACAGTCTGAGTGACTTCTCTAGCATCTTCACTGCGTATCTTGATGTTACTGTAAAGTGAGGATCCAATTCTTACTTTTTTATCCCGAGTGCGTAATCTAGCATTAGTGAAGGGATATCCACTTCACACACTCTTACTGTATTTTTGTATTCAGTTGTGTTGTTTACTTCGTGCACCACTAGCCCTTTTTCGTCACTTTCCATCAAATCTACACCTACGATATCTCCCTCAACCGCGTGTTTTGCCTTTATGCACATTTCTTCCATCTCTTGCGTGACCTTGCACGGCTCAGCTATGCCTCCAAGTGCCATGTTTGTTTTCCAATGTTTAGAAATTCTGTAGATTGCTGCAACTATTTTATCTCCTACCATTATCGCTCTGATGTCCCTTGGCGGTCTTTGCACAAATTCTTCCAGATAGTGAACCTGATAAATTGGATACATGTTTTCCCTACTTTCAATGATTCCTTCAGCTGCATCTCTGTCATTTAGTTTTGAGATTAGCCTTCCCCAACTACCGACTGTCGGTTTGATCACTCTTGGATATCCCTGCAAATCCATTGTTTCCAATGCTGCATCTTTTGAAAAAGCTACGGTAGCGTCTGGTGTTGGAACTCCAAATTTTTTTAACAACATGTGTGTGAATAATTTATTTCCTGCATAGACTCCGGTGTTGAGACAATTGATTACTTTGACACCCAGTCCTTCAAGAGCTGCTGTTGAATGCAGGTTTCGATAGTAGCTCACGCATCTTTGTATGACCACTCCGTAATCTTCTGGTTTTTTTTCTAAGTTGATTGCTAATTTCTTACAATCCACCATCTGGATGTCGATGTTCTTTTTTTTGCCAGCTTCTAGTAGAGCTTTTTCTTCCCAGCGGATGGAATCATAGAGAATTGTAACATCGGTCACTCTCCCCAATCCTCACCAACCGTTTGGGCTGGCTTTAGATCGAAACCGTTTGGACCTTTAGATAATTCAAAACTTGCACCACATTCGGGACATGTTACGATTTCTCCTTCAAGTGCATCACTTGGTATGGAAATATCTGCATCACATTCTTCACATTTTGACATATTTTCCCTTCATTACTCCTCTAATTTATCATTAATTATCTTTTTTTCAAGTCTGTCTTCTAGGGGGATCTCTATGAGATCACCCATTCTTAGATTCTTTAATCCCGTGGCAACAGCCTTTGCCCCTTCGTCGTCTTTTTCCAGCCCTAAAAGGGACATCAAATATGCGGCGCCTGTTTTACCTGCCAATTCTCCGAAAACTATGCTGCGTCTGTTCCCTACTGCTCTGGGTGGAATTGGTTCGTAGGCCGCTGGATTTTTAAGAATTGCTGCAAGGTGTGTGCCAGCTTTGTGTTTGTAAGCTGACGAACCTACAATGGGTTTTGAATCGTATGGCTTGATTGATGTGTAGTCCTCAATCAGTCTGGACAAATCAAGCAACATGTCTAATCTGAAATCGTTTGGCGATTTGTAAAGGTAAGTTAGCGCAACTGCGACTTCCGCAAGGGGGGGAATTCCTGTCCTTTCTCCGATCCCGTCAATTGTAGTGTGAATCTGATCAACCCCTGCGTCACATGCTGAAAATGCATTTGCAACTGCAAAGCCAATGTCGTTATGTACGTGTGCATCCAATGGCACACTCACAACCTCTCTTACTTTTTTGACAAAATTGTACATCCCGATTGGACGTAAAATTCCTACGGTATCTGGAAGGCTGATTCTGTCAACTCCTGCCTCTTCGATAGCTTTGCAAACTTCTAGTAGAAATTCCGGCTCTGCCCTGCTTCCGTCCTCTACCGTGAATCTGATTTTAAGTCCGTGAGATTTTGCATATTCTACAGTTCCCACCGCTCTTTCAAGCGCCTCCTCTCTTGATATTCGTAATTTGTCTTTCAGATGTATGTCTGAAATTCCCAAATATGCTGCACACCATTTTGCATCGCAGTCCAATGAAATATCTATATCTTCTTTGAGTGCACGTCCGTGAGAAACAATGTCTGCTTTCAATCCCTGCTTGATGATTGTTTTAGTTGCTTCTTTGTGATCCTTGGATACTATTGGCGAGATTTCAATTTGATCAACGCCGAAATAATCCAGCATCCATGCAATCTGTATTCTCTGTTTAATTGTAAATGAAACGCCGGGATGCTGTTCTCCCTCTCTCAGTGTACTGTCCAAAACTCTGATTTTTTTTGGATTTTTTTCATATGCGTTGTATATGTTTGCATAGTGATTCGGATCTTTCATTACTGATATCGTTGGTATTGATTGACGATATAAACATATTCGTACTAAGTTCGTTGAAAAAATGCAAAAATGATCCTAAATTAGTTTTGTAATTAAATTTTGAAACGAAAGTCGCAATCATACGATTTTTTTTAAAATGATGACTGTGTTGGTATCTACAACTCCTGGAATT
Source organism: Nitrososphaerota archaeon (assembly GCA_032127635.1). Taxonomy (GTDB): domain Archaea; phylum Thermoproteota; class Nitrososphaeria; order Nitrososphaerales; family Nitrosopumilaceae; genus Nitrosopumilus. Next base: position 35,631 of record JAQBHN010000096.1, on the reverse strand, counting down.
TTTCTTAGAGCGTCAATGGTGGTGTTGATTTCTGCAATGTTTGTTGCGCTCATTATTGTTGTAATGTCGTACTGGCCTGTAATTTCATAAACTGTTTTCACTCCTTCTAGTTTTGAAAGTTTCAGCGATACCTTGGATGTGTCTGTTGCGGAATCCACTGAAACTAGAACAATTGCGCTAGTTGAATTTTCTTCCCCGATTTCCAAAGTAAATTTCTTTATTGTTCCGCTATCCACCAGGTTCTTTACGCGTCTCCTGATTGCTGACTCTGACAATTTTAGTTTCTTGCCGATATCTACAAACGATTCTCTGGAATCTTCTTTCAAATAGCCAATGATTCTTTCGTCTACTTTATCCTTGTACATTTCTTTTTTCTTCCTCTTCAGTTAGTACTGAATCTAGAGCATGTAAAACTTTTGTCACGTCGTCTTCTGATATTACCAATGGGGGAAGAATTCTGAGGATGTTTCTCCCAGAGTAGAGCATCAGGACTCCTCTTTTGATTAATCCCATCAGAATGTCTTTAACTTCAAATTTCATCTCAACTCCTATCATGAGCCCCTTGCCTCGAATCTCTCTGATTGTTGAGTGTTTTTCTTTTAATTCTTCTAGTCCTTCCCTGAACAGATTACCCATCTTTTCTGAATTTTCAATCAAGCCGTCTTCTGTAATTGCCTTGAGGGCTGCAATTCCCGCTGCACAAGAGATTGGGTTTCCTCCAAATGTTGATGAATGTTCGCCCTTGCTCATCGAAGCTAAAATATCTGGTCTTACAAGGGTTGCACCCATTGGCACGCCGCCGGCAATTCCTTTTGCAAGACACAGAATGTCTGGTGCGGTATTCCAATGATCACAAGCCCATAATCGTCCAGTTCTACCCAGGCCAGCTTGAATTTCGTCAAAAATTAACACAATCCCTTTTTCATCACAAAGCTTTCTGACCTCTTGCAAAAATCCTTCGGGCGCAACAATTATCCCGCTTTCGCCCTGTATTGGTTCCAAAATAACAAATGCGGTATCCTCATCAATTTCAGAACGTAATGATTCGATGTCTCCGTATGATGCAAAGGAAACTTTCTCCACCAGTGGTGCAAATGGTGTTCTGTATTTTGGATTAAATGTTAGTGACAGTGCACCGAATGATTTTCCGTGGTATGATCCTTTCATTGCAACCATCCCTTTTTTACCTGTGAACTTTCTTGCAAATTTCATTGCAGCTTCAATCGCTTCAGCTCCGCTGTTGTTTAGGTGAACTTGTGTCAAACCTTTTGGAGCCAATCCGATTAACAGCGTCAAAAATTCTTCTCTTGTTTTATTGTACAGTGAACTGTGAACTGTGATGATTTTATCAATTTGCTCTCTTATTGCATCGTTGACTCTTTTATTTTTATGACCTACTAGTGCTACTCCGTACCCTCCCATGCAGTCGATGTATTCTTTTCCATCCACATCCCACACATGGGACCCCTCGCCCTTTTCAATAGTAACTGGAAATCTCTGGTAGAGGTTTCCCATGAATTGGTCCTCACTCATGCTCAATCACCGTGCAATTATCATGCGCAATTGCTGCCGAAATTGGATTTTCTCTTTGTCCGTTTGCAATCAACGCTTCCCTCACTCCCATATCTAATGCTTCAGTTGATGCCAAAATTTTCTTTTCCATTCCTGGGCCTATTTTCGGTCTTATTTCTTTTGCCTCTGCCAGTGTTAGTTTTCGAACAAGTTTGTTATCCATTAACAACCCATCAACATTTGTGATGAATAATACTTTGTCGCAGCCAACTTTGCCTGCAACATATGCTGCAGCCCTGTCTCCATCGATGTTAAGAAATTCTGATTCTTCACTCATTGCTATGGGTGAAATGACTGGTGTCAGGCCTTGTTCTAAGAGGAATTTGATGAACTTTGAATTCACTTCTGTTATCTTTCCTGTATATCCGCCATCGATTGCCTGTTTTCTACCCTTTTCATTCATTATCAGCAGTTTCTTTTTTCTGTCAGCCCGGATTAGTTTGGCATCTATTCCTGAAAGACCGATTGCATTAATGCCGTTTTTCTGAAGCATTTGGACAATTGTCTTGTTTATTCTGCCGGACATTACCATGGTGAAAATCTCCGCAGTTTCTTTGTCGGTATATCTGCTCTTGATGCCGCTTGGCGATGTTACGAATTTTGGTTCTTTTCCGAGCTGCTTGCACACTTTGGTGACTTCTTTTCCGCCGCCGTGAACGATGATGACCCCTTCAGTTTCTGCTATTTTTTTAATGTCTAAAATCGTTGATGGATGTAAATCGTCTACCACACTTCCGCCAATTTTGATTGTGATCATTTCTAAACGGGAGTTAATGGGGTGTATCTTAGTCCGTCCATTTCATCAAAACCGCACATTACATTCATGTTTTGAATGGCAGAACCTGCTGCACCTTTCATCAGGTTGTCTGACGCAGAAAGTGCAATCAACCTATTGTTATCTTCATCTATGTCAAACCCGATGTCACAAAAGTTTGAACCCACTAAGAATTTTGGATCTGGGAATTTGTACAACCCTTTTTTGTCTCTAATCAATCTGATGAATCTTTCTTCGCCATATGCTTGACGATATATTTTCCACAGTTCTTTTTCATCAATGTCTTTTTTCAAAAATGTGTGATTTGTACACAAAATGCCTCTGACTATGTCTACTGCATGTGGACTCATCGAAACACGAATTTTATGTCCTGCGATTTCACTGAGCTCCTGTTCAATTTCACCTGTGTGTCTGTGCTTTGCTGGTTTGTATGGTCTGATGACGCCTGCTCTCATTGCATGAGCAGTTCCAGAACCAGAACCTGCACCTGATGAGCCTATCTTTGAATCAACAATGATGTGCTCTTCGTCGATAATGTTATTTTTAATTAATGGCGCAAGTGCAAGTATCGATGTTACGGCCATACATCCTGGGCATGAAACCAGCTGTGCATTTTTAATTTTCTCTCTGTGCAATTCTGGCACTCCAAAAACTGATTTTTCTAAATAATCCGGATGTGGGTGTTCCCAACCATACCATTTGTCATATGCGTCCTGATTGTGTAATCTATAATCTGCACTCAAATCAATTACTTTGATTCCTCTATCATAGAGTGCCTTTACAATTTCAGTTGCAGTTCCATGAGGTACTGCCGTGAAAACCACGTCACACTTGTCTGTTAATTTATCGTAATCCAATTCTGAAAAAGTAAGATCTGTAAATCCTTTCAAACTCGGTTGTATTCTGTGGAGATATTCGCCTACATGTTGTCTTGATGTGACCATTGCGATCTCTACATCTGGATGGTTTACTAGAAGACGAAGTGTCTCTCCTCCCACATATCCTGATGCTCCGACAACTCCTACTTTCATGATATGACACCTTCTAAAGGAGTATAATTATTTTCTTACGTAGTTTATAGCAAATTCTATCATTTCTTTTGGTATGTTTCGTTTTGCAACTTTTGACAACCCTTTGAATTCGACTGTATTGTTTACCTCGTGTACGACCAATCCTCTCTTTTCATCTTCCATCATGTCTATTCCTAGAATTCCACCTCCCATGGCTTTTGATGCTTTTGCTGCCAAATCCTCCATTTCTTTTGTGATCTCACAGAGTTCTGGATCCGCCCCCAAAGCGATATTTGTTTTGAATCCCCCTGAAGACTTTCTATACATGGCTGCAATCGGCTCATCCCCCACTGTGATTACTCTGATGTCTCTTGGCGGTCTTTGAACTATTTCTTGTAGATAGTAAATTCTGTCGTGAGGGCTGTCTGTAATGTCCCTGATTTCAAAGACTGCCTCCATGGTGTCTCTGTCTTTGAGTGGCAGTATTCCTCTTCCCCAACTTCCAATTACCGGTTTGATGACTAGTGGAAACCCCACTTTTTCTAAATTCTCTGCTGCACTTTCGCTTGAAAATGAGAAATATGTTTTTGGTGTTGGGACGTTATTTTTTTTTAAAAGTAATGTCATGAACATTTTGTTTCCACAAGTGTTTGCAACTTCAAACTTGTTTAGTACCGGAATATCCATAAATTCCAAACTTGCAGTGAAATGCAATCCCCTGAAATAACTGACGCATCTTTCTAACACGACATCCCCAAAATCATAATCTTCCCTTTTGCTATCTGTGTTGATCTGAGTAATTTTTGCATCTAGCATCAATGCGTCGTGACCTAGTTCTATTGCTTCTTTTTGCAGCATCTTTTCTTCCGTTCTTAGGCGGTCAAAGACAATACAAACTTTTGACATTACTCTCCCCAGTCTTCGCCTACGGTTTCTGCTTGCTTAAGCTCGACATTTGATCCTTCTTTTTTTGCGATTTCAAAGTCGGCGCCACAATCAGGGCAGGAAATGATTTCTCCTACTGAGGCATCCTCTGGGATATTTAATGTTGCATCACATTCTGGACAGTTCATGTTTTTGTAGACCTTTTCTTTTGTAATTTATTAGCTTCTGTTGTCTGCATTCCCCACAATTCGACAAATCCCTTGGCTAACCTTTGATCAAATGTTGATTCTGCTCCATAAGTTGCAATATCGTGACTGTACAATGAATTGACGGACTTTCTTCCTACAACTCTGAGACTTCCTTTGTACAACTTTAGTTTCACAGTTCCTGACACTGGTTTTTGTGATGTCTCGATAAATCCGTCTAGATCTGCTTTTAGAGGATCTTGCCAAAGTCCTGAATACACCAGATATGCCCATTCATCGTCGATCATCGACTTGAACTTGTTTTCATGTTTGGTGTGTACCATTTTTTCTAAATCCGAATGGGCTTCAATTAGGCAAGTCGCTGCCGGGGTTTCATACACTTCACGAGATTTGATCCCTACAACTCTGTCTTCGATGTGATCCACTATTCCGACACCGGCATCCCCTGCTTTTTTGTTAATGTATTCAATTAGTTTTATTGGCTCCATTATTTTGCCGTCGACTTTAACTGGTATTCCTCTGCTGAATTCAATTTCCAAGTATGTTGGTTTGTCTGGCAAGTTTTTTGTTTTAACCCAAATGAATGCGTCATCTGGCGGCTCACTGTATGGATCCTCCAGCACTCCCCCCTCTATTGCACGTCCCCACAAGTTTTGATCAATGCTGAATCTTTTTGCTACCGTGTCAATTTCAATTCCGTGTTTCTTTGCAAACTTTAATTCCGTATCTCTGTCCAGATTCTTATCTCTGATTGGGGCGATGATTGGAAGATCAGAGCCTGAACGCAATGTTATGTCGAATCTCACTTGATCATTCCCTTTTCCGGAACATCCGTGAGCAAGCGATGTCACGTTTTCTTTCTTTGCAATTTCTAAAACCTTTTCGGCAATTAATGGTCTGGCAAGTGCTGTTGCAAGACAGTATTTTTTTTGATAAAGAGCATTTGCTTTAATTGATGGAAAAATATAATCTCTGACGAACTCTTTCCTTGCGTCAATGTTGTAGTGTTTTTTCACGCCAAGTTTTTTTGCCTTTGCAGCAATTTTTTTCCAATCGTCCCCCTGCCCTACATCCACTGTAACTGTAATGACGTCCATATCGTGTTCATCTTGAAGATACTTTACGACGACTGAGGTATCAAGTCCGCCTGAAAATGCAAGAATTCCTTTTTGAGTCATGAAACATCTTTTCCGTCGTATTTTGGAATTTATCTTTTGTGATGGGCGTAAATCAAATTGTTTTCAAAAAATTTCTGACTAGCTTGAGCTAAAATTCGATGATTATTTAACCGACAAATATAACGCTGTTTTATGAAAACTCGATCGCTAATTTCTGCAAGTATTGCAGGGGTTGCACTGCTGTCTATATTGGCGGCATCTGTGGCCTCCAATGGCGAGACAAATGAAAATAAAATCCGTATTGCATACTTCCCTAACGTTGGACATGCAATTCCGATAGTGGGAATGGAGAAAGGATTTTTTCAAAACAGTCTTGGGGATCAAGTGAAAATTGAAACTAGGGTTTTTGATAGCGGCCCACAGGCCATCGAGTCTCTGTTTTCCAATTCGATTGACTTGGCATACGTGGGCCCCGGCCCTGCAATTAACGGATTTCTAAATTCTGAAAATCACAATGTAAGGATCCTTGCCGGTGCTGCTAGCGGCGGTGCCAGCTTTGTTGTTCATCCTGACTCTGAAATAACTTCTGCGTCTGATTTTGCCGGAAAAAAAATTGCCGCACCTCAAATTGGCAACACTCAGGATGTCTCCTTGCGTCACTATCTGTCAGAAAACGGATTGCGGACTGCTGAAAAGGGCGGCTCTGTAATAGTATACAACATATCAAATCCTGACATTTACACGTTATTTGCAAAAGGCGATATTGATGGCGCATGGGTTCCGGAACCTTGGGCCACAATTTTGGTAACTGAATTAAACGGAAAAAGGTTATTCCATGAAGAAGATCTTTGGCCAAATCAAGAATTTGCATCCGTTCTTTTAATTGCCAATGTTGATTTTGTAGAAAAAAACCCTGAACTAATTGCAAATCTGTTAAAATCTCACAATGACACTGCAGCTTGGATCAACCAAAACCCTGTTGAGACTAGAATTATTTTCAATGATTTTTTGAATTCCCATCTGGGCAAATCACTATCTGACGATGTTGTGGATGTTGCTTTGTCAAACATTGTGATCACTGCAGACCCTTTGCCTGATTCGGTTTACTCGTTTGCAGAAAAAGCAAATGCGCTTGGATATCTCGGAAGAAATGGATATGATTTGTCTGGTATTTTTTACTACTTTGATACAAATTCTATTGAGGGGGAATAGTATCGCATGACCAAACTCGAAGCGAAAAATATTGTAAAATATTTTAGCCATGACTCGCACAAACTCAAGGCACTTGGTGGGGTGAATCTGAAGGTTGAGGCAGGAGACTTTGTCTGTTTGGTTGGCCCTTCAGGCTGTGGAAAATCCACCTTTTTACGTATAGTCGCAGGCTTGGAGAAACCTGATGAGGGCCAAATTCTCTTTGACGGTCGTAACGTGACTGAGACTGGACCTGAAAGAATTATGGTGTTTCAAGAAGGCGCCTTATTTCCATGGCTCAAGGTTCAAGACAATGTGGAATTTGGATTAAAGATGGCAGGCATTCCAAAAGAGGAACGTGCAAAGATATCTCATAGATATTTGGACATGATGCAGCTGACCAATTTTGCAGATTCGTATACATATCAACTTTCAACAGGGATGAAACAGCGTGTAGCTATTGCTAGAGCTCTCGTAATGGATCCTGACGTGTTGCTGATGGACGAACCGTTTGCTGCACTTGACGCACAAACTCGTGATTTGCTACTGGTGGAAATGCAATTGATATGGGAGAAAACAAAGAAGACCATTTTGTTTGTAACTCACAGTGTCTCAGAGGCTGCAATACTTGGAACAAAAATAGTAATTTTCAGTAATCGACCATCAGTAATTAAAAAAGAATTCGATAACAATTTCCCAAGGCCTAGAATAACTGAAGATGAATCCCTGCTAAAATTCCAACGAGACATCTTGGCCGAACTGCGACCTGAGGTAAAGAAGAGCAAATAGTGATAATCATGGCAAAGAATTACACGCTTCATAGAATTGCATTTTACATCGGAATTATTTTGGTCTGGCAAATAATTTCAATGTCTGGCATTTGGCCTGACAACATCTTCCCATCTCCGTATGATGTGGCTGAAGATTTGGCATACGGTGCGGCAGACGGCAGTTTGTTTTATGGGATAGCTACCAGCATGTGGAGGTTGTCTATCGGACTTGCAGTTGCAATTGTTGGCGGGGTTGTACTTGGAATTTTTATGGCAAGAATCGAAATGATCAACCAGACAGTCGGCTCCCTGGTTTTAGGATTGCAATCAATCCCGTCTGTTGCTTGGGTTCCGCTGGCCATCCTTTGGTTTGGCTTGACTGATGGCGGAATAATTTTTGTCACTGCAATTGGAGCTATCTTTGCGGTTACCATTAACACGTACACCGGTGTCAAGAACATTGATCCTCACTTTATAGAGGCTGCTCGAAATATGGGTGCAAAGGGCAGCCAACTAATCACTGCGGTTCTGATCCCTGCAGCATTCCCCTACATGATTTCAGGCTTTAAACAAGGCTGGGCGTTTGCTTGGAGGGGGGTTATTGGTGCAGAAATCCTGTTTTCCTTCCTGGGATTGGGATTCCTGCTAAATGCCGGCCGTTCTCTAAATGACGTGTCACAAGTCATTGGAATTATGGTGGTAATCATGGGAATTGGATTGGTAATAGACGGTGTCATTTTCAAAAGACTTGAAAATAAAGTAATGTCCCGCTGGGGACTGAGGTAGTTTTACTCTGCTTGGAATCTGATAAAATATTCCCGTGCTTCCATCGGTTTTTTTACTAGTTGCAGTTTTTGTAATTGTTGAAAGTAGCTATAGTGTATAACAAAAAATCCCTTGACGAGCATGATGTGATCAATGTTTTTGGAATGATTACAAAAGAATTCTACGGCATTCAGACTGTGGAACAGGTTGCAAATTCCTTGGAAAAAGGAGGCCACTCTGTAAAAATTATCGAGGGCGGGATGAATTTTATCGAAGACATGAAAAATTTCATGCCAAGAGTTGTTTCAGGAGATAGGCCTGGAATGGTATTCAACATGGCATATGGCATTCAGGGACAAAACCGTTACACGCATGTCCCTGCAATGCCCGAGATGTTGGGAATCCCATACACTGGTTCTGGCCCTGAGACGCATGCCGTAGTTCAAGATAAGGTGATGACAAAAATCATTTTGCAGAAAAATCATCTTCCTACACCTGGTTTTTGGGTCTTTACATCCCCCAATGACACGTTTGACGATTTGACATTCCCCGTAATTGTAAAACCAAAAATGGAATCTACATCAATGGGCATGGAAGTTGTTGACAACTGGGGTGATTTGCAGAAAGCAGTTGCAAAACAAATGGAAACATATTCTCAGGAAATTCTGGTGGAACAATTTATTCCTGGCAGAGAATTTGCAGTTGGATTGTTAGGTAATGGGAATAATCTTGAGATTTTACCAATTGTAGAGATGGATCTCAAAGGGGATCCTAACCGCATTCAAACTAATGATGATAAACTGGAAACTCCGGTTGACAAGATATGCCCTGCACCGTTAACTGAAGAGCAGACAGAAGAAATCAAAAGAATCTCCCTTACGGCATTTAAAAAATTGGGGTTGAATGATTTTACGCGTGTGGATTTTAGAATGAGTGCTGACGGGCATTTCTACGTATTGGAACTAAACTCCATGGCAAGTTTGGGAAAAAGCGGTTCCTACTATGCAGCAGCTAAAGCTGCAGGCTATTCCTATGATAGTTTGATCAACAAAATGCTGGATGTTGCGGCCTTGAGATATTTTGGGGAGTCTCACGCCTCTGAGATGTCTTCTGAAAACATTGAAACCCAACCGTTACGATCTGTTATACGAAGTCATGTCAGGAGCAATGCCGTTTCAAACGAAAGTCTGCTTGAACAGTTTGTCAATGTGAATTCAGGTGTTACAAATCTTGAGAATGTGAATAAATTAGGCTCAATGCTGATCAAAAGGCTCACTCCTTTAGGATTTACCGTCAAAGAACACCATGAATTCGATGTTGGAAACATGCTTTACTTTACAAATCACGATTCTGAAGAAAATGACGTTTTACTTTTATCCCACATTGATACGTGGTACACCAATCAGGATTTTACACCGTTTTATAAAACCGGCAACAAACTGTACGGTTCTGGTATAGCGGAAAGTAAAGGCGGTTTGGTGACCATGCTAGCTGCATTAAAGTCCCTGCGTTTTGCTAGAGCGCTCAAGAACATAAAATGTGGCATATTGCTTGTCACCGATGATAGTTTGGGTGGACGTTTTAGCAAACAACTGGTATATGATACTGCAAAAGTTTCAAAATATGTTATTGAATTGAAATGGGGATTGGAGAATGATGGAATTGTCACATCCTGTTCCGGTGTAACAAGATATCACATTGATCTGACCCACATACGACGACCTGACGAAACAATCAAAGACGTGGTTCCTGACATGTGCAAGAAAATTATTGCGTGGAAAAAAGTTTCAGACGAGCACGACGATGCGCGAATTACTATTTCTGAATTTCGTGCAAGGACCTCTTTTGGAAGGTCTCCTGAACACGGCCAGCTGTCTCTGGAATCTAGATACGTGACTCAATCCCAAGGCCAACGGTTCGATTCAGAATTGAGAAGAATTGCAAAAAAGAAGGACAAAGTCAAACTGGATATTCATATTTCCAAACAGGCTACAAGAGATCCACTTGAAAGTTCGGATAAAATTTCAAAATTTTATAAACTAATTGCAAACACTGCCAAAGATGCTGACATCAGAGTCCACCCGTTACATCGATACGCCACGTCTAGTCTATGCAATGTGTTGCAAGACTTGCCCATGGTTGGGGGAATGGGCCCAGTGGGTTCTGATTTCAGAACCCCAAACGAACACATTTTCAAAGACAGTTTGATTGATAGAAGCGTATTGCTGGCTTTAATTTTGAACAAACTCTCGTCAAATGGAAAAACACAAAATTGAATATCGAGCAGATAGAAAATTCATTTGAAACATCGTTAAACAAAAAATCCACTTTTGCAAAAAAAGGGATGGTTTCATCTGCTTTTCCAAATGCTACAAAGGCGGGAGTTGAGATGCTCAAAAAAGGCGGCAATGCAATAGATGCTGCATGTGCAACAGCCTTGGCATTGGGCGTGTGTGAGCCTCAGGCGTCTGGGCTGGGTGGACAATCCATGGGCATTATTCACGTTGATGGAAAATCATACGCGATTGACGGTTCCAGCCGTTCCCCCTCCTTGGCAAATTCATCCGTATATGCCAACAAAAAAAACCGACGTTTTGGATACAAGGCAACCACAGTTCCAAGCACTCTTGCGCTAATTGGATTTTTACATGAACGATATGGCAGATTGGAATGGCAAAAGATTGTTGCCCCATCCATCAGCATTGCAAAAAAGGGATACAGAATTACTCAACTTCAGCATGACTTGCAAGAACGGGAGAAAGAAAATTTCCTTTCGATAAAATCAAAATCCGGTGCGAGATATTTCTTAAAAGACGGCCTTGAATCTTACGATGTTGGAGACAGATTCGTTCAAGAAGATCTGGCTGAAACTTTTACGGCGATTTCCGAATACGGGTATCGAGTTTTCTATCAGGGTGAAATTGCAAAAAAAATAGTTCAAGATATGAAAAAAAACAAAGGATTGATTCAAGAAGAAGATTTGGCATACATTCCTGAACCCTTGATTCGAAAACCAATCAGTAGAAAATATCGTGGTGTGTATGTTGTCACTTTGCCACCTCCAGCAGCTGGTCGAACTTTACTTCTCACACTTATGATGTTGAATCACTTGCCTTCAAAGTTTTTGCGTAGCTCAAAACCTAGTTCTTATCATTTTGTCGCAGAAACTTTTAGAAAGGCATTTTTGCACAGATTACAACGACCGTTTAATCGTCATACGTATGATCAAATTCAAGACAAACTGCACTTGCAGCGAAGTTTTGCAAAGCAGATGGCTAATTCAATTCATAATTCTATGGATGCAACACTGCCTATGATTGATCCTGATTTTGGAGGCGAGGATACCACACATCTCTCAACAATGGACGACGAGGGAAACGCTGTTGGTATTACCCAGTCTATAGAGCTAGCATACGGCTCAAAAGTGGCAGCAGAAGGACTTGGGTTCCTATACAACAATTACATGTCTGCATTTGAATTTACAAATCCGAACCATCCTTACTATATCCGACCCAACGCTATTCCGTGGACTTCTGTGTCTCCAGCCCTAATTTTCAATGATTCAAAACTCTGGATGGTTGTTGGCAGTCCAGGCAGTCAGAGAATATTCTCAACAATTACGCAATTTCTTTCAAGAATAATTGACGGGGATTTGCCTATGAATCAGGCAATTGAAAGGCCTAGATTCCACTGTTCTATAGGCGGTACCGTGAGCATTGAACGCGATGGATTTCGTAACGAGATAGTTGACTATTTGAAAGACATGGGCTATGAAATTTCTGTAAAAGATAGATACTCATTTTATCACGGTGCAATTCATGCAACGATGAAACTTCAAACACGATCTGGGTTTCAAGGGGCAGCTGAGGTAAGGCGAGATGGGACTGCCGAAGGATTAGATTGAACAAATTACCAGTTTTATTATCAATCCCGCACGGCGGAATGCAGAAACCTGCAGAACTTGATGGACATTTATCCATTACAAACAAGGATTTGTTTGACGACTCTGATCCTTTTACCATGGACTTGTATGATTTGGGCGACAGAGTTCAACATGTAATCAAAACAAACATCGCAAGAGCGTTCGTTGATCTCAATCGTTCACTGCAAGACATGCCTCCTGACAATCCGGACGGTTTGATTAAAAGTATGACGTGCCATCGAAAATCAATTTACACTGAAGGCCAAGAACCAAACGAAAATCTCAGAAACCTGATGATTGAATTGTACTATCATCCGTATCACAAAAACATTCAAAAAAGTCTAAATGAATTTGATTTGCAATTGTGCTTGGATTGCCACTCTATGGCATCCCATGCGCCGAGTATTTCCCCTGACGGAAACAATGGCAAAAGGCCGGTGTTTTGCCTGTCAAACAATGACGGGCAAACATCGTCACAAGAAATGCTGGGACTTCTAGCTGACTCAATTTCAGAATCATTTTCAATTGACAGGGATGAAATTTCGCTAAATGATCCATTCCATGGGGGACACATTACGCGAACATATGGGAACAATCCAATTCCTTGGATTCAGGTGGAGATGAATAGGGATTTGTATTTGTCAGAGCCATGGTTTGACGAAAAAACTCTTTCTGTAGATGCAGCGCATCTTCAAAAACTGAACAAACAGTTTGAAGATTCTCTTGAATTGTTATTTTCAAAAATCTGATTTTCCACATCTTTTGTCGCCTGCACTGGCTGAATTGGCAGGAAGACTGGCGAGTTACTGACTGGCTTCACTGGATTGTTTTCCAAGAACCGTTTCATGTGTTTGGGAAATCGATTCTCTTGTGTGGATTGCATGATTGGCTCAAACCTCTACAGTTTGATCACTCTTTTCATTTTTTATCTTCAGTGATACGACAAACGCGCATATGATGATTGCAATTGCAAAGTACATGACTGCAACATAGTCAAAAAGAAACGCGATAATGCCTGCAATTACAGGGCCTACAACCGTTGCAATTGACAGGGTGGAGCTAAAGATTCCAGTTGATGTCGAACGCGGATTGTTCTCCATGAGGTGAAAGTTTCCGCCTATAAACAAAAATGCCCAGGTAGCTCCCACCAGTGCCATGAACGGCATTGCCATCCACCAATCCGAAATTACTGACAATCCAACAAACACGAATGTCGTAAACCCTATCCCAATCTGAAATTTGGTGACGTTTGACAGGTGAATTTTACTTGCCATCACGTTCATTAAAATAAACGCAGTCAAAGTATTTGCAACATACACGATTGATATTTGATAGAGTTCAGCTCCCAATTTTTCCATTAGCATTATTGGAAAAATGGTCCATACTGCAGCCGCCCCGATATGTCTTAGTAACAACGACAAGAACAGAAACTTGTTTTTTAAAATAACCCTTTTTGTCGTTCCCGGTTTTAGCTCTTTTACTTGCTGCGGATTTGGAAGTTTGATTGTAAATAGCAGTCCGATTACAAATGATGCTGCACTGATCAGGAAAATTAACTTAAGATCATTTGCAATTCCTGCGGCTGTAATGCCTGCAAGCCATCCTAACGCATGGAATGAAATTACTGTCGCCGCTCTTTTTTTGTCGATATTTGCCTCATAGGTGTATGCAATCATTGCAGGAATCATGATTCCGCTTGCAACTCCTGCGGCAATTCTTACCAGAAAAAACATCGTGAGGTCATCTGCAAAATAATGCAATCCAAAGGCTATGGCACACCCAATGAAGCCAATTCTGATGAATTTGAGCCTAGTTCCTTTCTTATCTGAATGCCTGCCAAAATAGATTTCGGATAAAATCTGAGCAAAGCTAAATGACGCCACTAGCAATCCAATTTCTAAAATGGATTCTGTTACGCCCCTTGCAATGACGGGCATGAAAACAAAAATTATGGATATTCCGGCATGTTGAAAAAAGGTGGCACTGCGAACTAGATTGTTGACTGGTAACTTTTGCATAAATGTACAAAAAATCCCCCCCCACCTAATTTCAACATACGTATCAATCCTACAACTATTTGGGGTTTTTTCTGAAAAGAGTTAAACTGTGTCAAAATATTTTAAAATTAGATTGACCGAAAAAGAACCATTTCTTGATGCGATGAAAAACAGAATACTGTTGTTTGACGGTGCAATGGGAACCGAAATCCAAAGGCATGACCCAAAGCCAGAGGACTTCCCAAACAACCAGGATGGTTTTAACGACGGCCTAGTAATCACACATCCTGAATGGATTAAACAAATCCACAGAAATTATCTGGATGCCGGCTCTGATTGCATTGAAACAAATTCTTTTGGTTCCAATAAAATCAAACTTGCTGAATACGGTTTTGGAGATCAGACCGTTGAATTTAACAAAAACATTGCAACACTTGCATCTGAGGTTTGTAAAGAGTATTCTGACAAACCGCGATACGTGATTGGGTCCATGGGTCCTACCGGATATCTTCCAAGTTCCAACGACCCTGATCTTGGCCAACTACCACTGGATGAAATACGTGAAGCATTTGAGTTACAAGCCGAAGGATTGATTCTTGGCGGTGTTGACGCATTACTGATTGAAACAAGCCAGGATATTCTGGAAGTCAAACTTGTCATTGAGGCATGTCACAATGCGATAAAAAAGACTGGCAAAAAAGTTCCAATTATTGCAAATACCACGTTGGATCAATACGGCAAAATGCTGCTTGGCACAAATATCCAAGCTGCATACACGACTGTTTCTGACATGGGGATTGATGTTTTTGGATTAAATTGTTCTACTGGACCTGTTGAGATGAACCCTAGCGTCCAGTGGTTAGATGAGCAAGATGAACACAGCATACTGGTAGTTCCAAATGCAGGCATGCCTGAAAATGACGGGGGGCAGGCAGTTTACAAAATGACCCCCGAAAAAATGGCTAGGGCGTTAGGCGATTTTCTTAATGAATACAAAAAAGTTCGAATCATCGGCGGCTGTTGTGGGACAAATCCTGAACACATCAAGGCCTTGAGGAAAGTAATTGACGAAAAAGCCAACTCTGTCGAGGGTCCGGTATTTACAAAAACAGATGTGATTTTATAACATTGACAGTTCCAAGAGTAAGCTCAGCACTGAAGGCGGTTGATCTAAAGCAAGTTCCGCCACCTCTTATCATTGGTGAGAGAATCAACACTCAGGGTTCCCGCAAAGCAAAGAAGATGGTTCTAGAGGATGATTATGACGGTCTAGTTGATTTGGGCAGAATGCAAGTTGAGGACGGCGCACACTGTCTAGATGTTTGTGTTGCAACTACTGAACGCGCAGATGAATTGGAATTTATGCTGAATCTGGTAAAACGATTAAGCTTAGAAATTGACGCTCCCCTTGTAATCGACTCTACGGATCCTGAAGTCATTGAAGCTGCTGTTACTCAGATACCTGGAAGGCCGATAATTAATTCGATAAATCTTGAAGGCGACGGAAGTCGATTTGAAAAGCTTGCCCCTATTATGGCAAAGTACGGTTTACCCTCAATAGCTTTGTGTATCGGACCTGAGGGAATGGCAAAGACACCTCAACAAAAAGTCGACACTGCAGAATTACTTTACGAGACAGGGAAAAAATATGGATTGAAAATCGAGCAGTTCATTTTTGATGTACTTACATTCACTTTGGCAACCGGGGAAGACGAATTTCTTGATGCTGGAAAAAACACCCTTGAGGGGATCAGACTGGTTAAGGAAAAATTTCCCAACTGTTACACCACTTTGGGTCTTAGCAACATCAGCTTCGGCCTTGCACCCTATGCTAGAAAAATTCTGAATTCTGTATTCCTGTATCATGCTGTCAAAACAGGCCTTGATACTGCAATAGTTAATGCAAAAGAGATTGTTCCATACGGTGAAATTGATGAGAAAGAAAAAAAACTTGCCGAAGATCTGATCTTCAACACGCATCCAAACGCATTATCCGATCTGATTACCTATTTTGAGAATGTTGGAAATAAAAGTGGGACTGCTTCAAAGATGGTTGATGTTGACCCTTCCTGGCCTGCAGGAAAACGTGCAAACTTTAGAATTGTAAACAGGCTCAAAGATGGAATTCAAAATGATGTTGTATCCGCAATCGCTGAGAAACTTGGGAAAGACGGCATTATCACAAACACTGACGGAATTTTCTCTCTTGATTTGCCAAAAGAAGCCACACATGACAGTGCCATTAGGACTCTCAATGAAGATTTACTTCCCGCAATGAAGGAGGTTGGTGACAAATTTGGATCTGGCGAACTGATTCTTCCGTTTGTTCTAAAATCTGCAGAATGCATGAAGGCTTCAGTCGGCGAACTGGAGAAATATTTGGTCAAAGAAGAGGGAACAAGCAAGGGCGTGCTTGTTTTAGGCACTGTCTATGGCGACGTTCATGACATTGGAAAGAACCTTGTAAAGACGATTTTTCAAAACAACGGATACACCGTACATGATTTGGGAAAACAAGTCCCGCTGCAAAAATTTCTTGAAAAAATTGACGAAACAAAGCCTGACGCAATCGGATTGTCTGCATTGCTGGTATCTACATCAAAACAAATGAAATTCTTTGTAGAATATGCCAGAAAAAACAACATGACTGTTCCAATTCTTTGCGGCGGTGCTGCAATCAACACCAATTACATAAACAGAATAGCAAAAGAAGATGGAATTTATGAACCCGGGGTATTTTACTGCAATACTATGTTTGAGGGTCTCAAAACAATGGATGTATTAGTTTCTGACGAAAAACCAAAACTCTTAGCTGATTGGAAAGAAAAGTTGGAGAACTGGAAAGAAAAATCTACTGTGACTATAGATCCTGACACACTTCCAAAAAGTGAGATTAAACCAGTTCAATCTCCAACTCCTGAAATAATCGGAGAGCCAATTCGATTAAAATTAGACCAAATTAACATGTCTGAGGTTTGGAGTATGATTGACAAGAAATCATTATTCAAACTGTCTTGGGGTTTGAGGGGAAAGGCAGGCTCTGAATCTGAAGAAGAACATGAGCAACTGCTGACAGAATGGAAAATTAGGATAATCAGAGACAAGCTCATTGAGCCTGAAATTGTTTATGGGTATTTCAAATGTCACAACAAGGGCAGAAAATTACTGGTTGAGAATCTTTCAGGGGATGACGTTGAATTGGAATTCCCACGTTCAACAAAACCCGACCACCTGTGTTTGACTGATTATTTTGGCGAAAATGACGTTGTTGCGTTTCAATCCGTAACTGTGGGAAATAAAGTGGCCGATATTATTGAACAATGGAATAAAGAAGACAAGTATACTGATGCGTACTATCTTCATGGGCTGGCAGTTGAGATTGCAGAAGCTCTAGCCGAATGGGTGAATCGTAGAATAAAGTCTGAATTGAACTTGGACAAAGGCGGTTTAAGGTACAGCTGGGGATTTCCTAGCTGCCCTGATGTTTCTCAGCATCATCTGGTGTGGAAGTTATTGGAACCTGAAAAATCTGGGATGACTTTGACTGAATCTGGACAAATTATTCCTGAACAATCAACTGCGGCAATAGTAATTCACCATCCTGATGCAAAATATTTTGTACTCTGACCTTGTCTCCGCCAGACTATCTGAATTCTAAAATCATATCCAATCTTCACATGTCTGATATCCTAGTGTTTTTCTTTTGAATTCCATTACACCTAGAATTTGATTTTAAAATAGCGATTTTTTATAAAAAAATACCTTCATAAGTAAAAGTTACAACCAGTGTTGTTATGGGCAAATCTGAAATAATCTCTGAAATTGAAAGCAGGGTGAGCAATTCAGAAAAGGCAGATTATGTTTTATGGACTGTCGGGATTACTGACACGCCAAAAATTCGAAAAGATCAACACGCTAACGAAGGCAAGGATGTTAGACATTGGAAGGATTGGTCTACAGTCAGTGAAAAAGATGGAAGGGATATCGAAGAGCGTTTTCTAGACAAAGGCATGAAGGGTGATACTGGAAACGAGGGCTCAGCCAGATATGTTTACATCTTTTAATTTGGATTATTTTCAAAATGGATGATTATCTAAATAAAGATAATTTTCCCAAGAACTCATTCAGTCCGCTAAAATCACTAGGTGATGTAAGCAGAACGTCCCCTGTAATCTCATGCGTTTTCTTTAGCAACTCTTCAAATTCCTGAGAGTATGACGCTAAATCCAAATTTAGAAACTTTGCCGATTTTTCATTTTTATCTGACGGGTACAACAGAATTGGAATTACTGAAAACCCCTCAAGATTGTCTGATAGATTCTGAACCTGTTCTATGTTTTGAATGACTTGAGTCATGAATCCTTTCGGCCTTGCATCCAGCTTCTTTCCAATTTTGGAAAAATTAGGCTTGTTTGATATTGAAAGATACAGCTCAATTTTCGAATCCACTCCCTGCTCTCTTAACCTCTTGACTGTCAAACTTGGAATCTGACCAGAATCTTCTTTCCCTGTCTGTGAAGGATCACCCATCAGTATCAAAATTCCTGAGAATCCGATTGAAATGCATCTGTCTACAAACTCTGAAATTTCATTTTCACTCTTGTCTCTAACTCTAAGGCTAACAGTAATTGGAAAATCCGGAATTTCCTTCTTGATAATTTTACCAACCTCGATTGGCGAAACTCTTTGAAACCCTAACACATTTTCAGTCAAGTGAATTGCGTCACATTTTTTTGAAATGATTTTTATTTTCTCTATGAATTTCTTGATTGATTCATTTGTATCTACATCGGGCAGAATCTTGGGCGGGTTAGCTTCATACCTGATCGTCATATTTCCAATTCCTCTATCCTTGGTTAAAACCTTTGAATACCAATACCTATTTGGAATGGTAGGAAATAATTACAATGCTCCTAGATGATTTAAAATCCAACCTTTCAACTCCCATTAGTTCTAAAATTGAATCTGATAGAAAGTATTGTCTGGCATCAGTACTTGTAGTAGTTTATGGTAAAGAGCCGATTGTTGTAATGACTGAAAAACCAAAACACATGAAATTTCATGCAGGTGAGATTGCATTCCCTGGTGGAAAATTAGATGCTGATGATTCGGATCTTTTAGAAACTGCCTTACGCGAAACAAGTGAGGAGATAGGGCTGACCCTTTCTAAAGAACAAGTGATTGGACAGCTAGAACCAGTTGTAACACTGAATTCAGGTTTTTTGATCCTGCCGTTCGTTTCCGTAGTGGATCAAATCCCTGCACTTTCAGCCAACGCCGAAGTGGAAAAAATTTTTCACATTCCTTTGGAGCCATTTTTAAAAACTCAGGCGAAAGATCCTGATCCGTCTCATAATCTAATTCAGGAAATGTATACTTTTGAATATCAAAATCACATTGTATGGGGAGCTTCTGCAAGAATACTAAAACAGATTCGAGATTGCGTAAAATCCTGAGATTCATTTAAAAAGAGCTCTTCGTGCCTGACAATCTATGGCTGCACGTAAGTCCTCTCCAAGGAAAATCCGTCTACTCAAAAAGACTAGACAGACATCAGCAGTACCCGCATGGATTATTCTCAGAACCAACAGAACAGTCAGAACTAATCCAAAGCGCAGAGCTTGGAGATCAACAGATGTGGAGGTCGGATAGATGTCTCAAGAATTAGAACGCGTTTATACAATTCCTCTTGGTAAAGCGACAATTTCACAACCGCAACACAGAGCTGTTAGAGCAATTAACATGATTAGAGAATTTGCTCGACATCACATGAAAGTTGAAACGATCAAAATAGATGAAGAGTTAGCTCGTTCTATGTGGGTAAGGGGCGTTAGAAATCCTCCAAGAAAAGTTAGAGTAAGAATGAGTAAAACTGAAGAAGGTTATATTCTTGTTTCAAAATACGTCGAAGAAGCAGAATCTAAAACTGCTTCTAAAAAAGAAAGCGAAAAAGTTTCTGATAAAGTAGAGACACCAAAGACCGAGACACCAAAGAAGGAAGCACCATCTAAAGAGACACCAAAGAAGGAAGCACCATCTAAAGAGACGCCAAAGAAGGACGCACCAAAGAAAGAAGCACCAAAGAAAGAAGCACCAAAGAAAGAAGCACCAAAGAAAGAAGCACCAAAGAAAGAAGCGCCAAAGAAAGATTAATTCTTTTCAAAAAATTATAATTTTAAAAAATCAGTTTATTCTAACTGGTACAGGTCTAGCTCGCAATCAATACTGCAGTCTGGAGTTGACCAGTCTAGGGTATTTTCCTGCGGGATCATTCCCAAAGGATCATAACTGTCAAACTTTGTCATTCCTTGAATTGATGACAGCATCACGACTTTGGAATTGTCTGAATTTGAGGTCATGTCAATCTGCGAATTGCTCTCATTGACGATTCCTGCTGTAATGTTTGTGATTGAGTTGATTACTCCTACCGGGATGTTGCTTCCTCCCACCACATACAACATTGAACGCTTGACTGAATTTGGTGGTGCGTTGCCGTATAGCATCTTGAGTGAATCCCTTAGTGAGTCTTCGATATGCTGACCCTCCTTGCTAGTTGTGAGGATGTTTGTTTCATTAGATATCTCTGATGATCCAAGCGAACTGACAACGTGCATCATTGCAGAATTTGCTATGCCATAGCATGCTTTTGGACTCAAGTCCGGATTGCTTTCAAGTAATGAGTCGTTGTCAAGCACTATGGTGCATTGAGAATTCTCTCTTACTCTTTTTAGTGATACTCCTGAATTGAAAATTCTGTCCTTTTCATATTTGAACGGCATGATTACAAATGACACTAATCCTGCACCTGCCTCTTTACACATCTCTGAAACTACTGGGGCGATGGCAGAGCCTGCTTTGCCTGCTAGATTGCCCATCAATACGACTGTGGAATAATTTGAAATTTTTGATTTTATCTCGTCAGCAACTCTGTAAGTTGAGCCTCTGATTAATTGAACGGATGGGTTTACCACTGAATCAGTTGAGACGTGAACAGACGGATTCTCTGATGAGAAATCTTTCTTATCGTTGCTGATTATCAGACAATCTGAGTTTAGGGCATCCTTTGCTTTGATTGCCAGTTTTGAGCCTACGCCGCCTAATCCTATTACTAAAATCGGTTCTTTAACTTGAAAACTCATTTCTGATCTTGTTTCCTGATTTAGATAAAAAACCTTCTTACGTTTTTTTAATCAAATTTTAGATCGAAAAAATTTAGCTTGCGATCTTCCCAATCAGTCTCTTGACAGTGGCATCTGTGATTTCAACCGTATGTGATTGACCGATGCTTACCTCCTCCTCAACTGCTATGGGCTTGTATGCAAAGTTTCTGCCCTTGATCCCCTCGTCAGTCGTTTCATCAAATAGGACTTTGCCTTTCCAACCGATCCATTTTTGATTGCTCTCCATTGACAATTTGCTGATCTGCTCAAAAACTATCTTGCTTCTTCTTTTGACTTCTGCGGCATCGATTTGATCCCATTCGGCCGCGTCTGTTCCAGGTCGTGCACTGTACTTTGACAGATTTACTACGTCAGGCTTTGTCTCATCAAGCAATGCGACTGTTTTCTGAAACTCTTCCTCAGTTTCTGAAGGAAAACCTACGATGATGTCTGTGGAAATAGTAAAGTTTCCAAACCTCTCTCTCACCCTGTTTACAATTTCCCTGAATGTTCCAGACGTGTGACCGCGCTTCATGTCGTTTAGCACTCTGTCACTTCCGCTTTGTACTGGAATGTGCAAAAATTTGAAAACCTTGTCGTTATCAAAAGATTTAATCAGATTTTCTTTGATTCTTGGCATGTACATCGGATTCATCATTCCCACCCTGATCATAAAATCCTCCGGAATACCTGCGACTTCATTCACCAAGGACGGCAAATCCGTACCGATGTCAAACCCGTAACATCCGTTGTCTGTAGATGTCAGCCAGACTTCTTTGCATCCCTCTTTGATTTCTGTCTGAACCTGCCTTACAATGTCCCCAAGTCTGTAACTTGAAAGATCTCCTTTGGATATCTTGGTTTGGCAAAATGTGCACTCACTCATACATCCACTTGCAATCTCTACAATTCCTACTGCAGGGTTTAGCCTGACTTTGGGCAGTCCGACTTTTGACAAATCCGTATCCTCCAAAGCAATCTGCTTTCTTCCAGCCAATGCCGAATCTATAATTTGAAGAGTCTTTCCTAACGAGTTGGGCCCCATCAGACTGGCGTTTCCTGAGAATTTCTCGACATTCTCTTTTTCGGCCTTTGGGAGACACCCTGCAACAATGAGAGGTTTTGATTTTAATGAGTTTATTCTGTACATCATCTTGTTTGCAGTTGAATCTTTGACTGAACACGTTACTACGATATTTAGATCTGATTCTGAGGAATTGTCTGTCAACGTGTGCCCTCCGTTTTGAATCAGCCCTGAAATCATTTCCGAATCTGCAAAACTTGCAGAACATCCGTAAGCTTCTACGAAAATCTTTGCCATGATCTATCCGAAAAGAGAATCAATCTCTTTGTTACTCATCAGTTTCTTTGAAACAACAAGTTCTCTGATGGTTTTTCCAGTCTTTAGTGACTCTTTAAAAAGCTCTGCGGATTTCAGGTATCCTATTTTTGGAGTTAGCAGCGTGACAATTACAGGGCTGTTTTTCAATGTCTTCTCGCAGTTTGTCCTTGTTTGCTGTCAGCCCGTCAATTAGATTTGCAGAAAATATCGGAAGGAAATTTTTGAGCATGTCTGTTGACTCTAACATGCACTTTAGCATTCCAGGAAGCATGACGTTTAGCTCAAACTGTCCGCCTTGCGCTGCACATGAGACCGATGTGTCATTTCCGATTATGTTAAAGCAAATCATGTTCATGCATTCTGCCAAAGATGGGTTCACTTTTCCTGGCATGATGGACGAGCCTGCGTGCACCGCGGGAATTCCCAACTCTGCCAATCCTGCAATCGGGCCTGATGCCATCAGTCTGATGTCGTTTGCAATCTTTCCAATCTCTATTGCCAGGTTTCGTAAAGTGCCTGACAAGTTTGCAACTGCAAATTTACTTTGTAAAGCATGCTGCATGTCTTTTTCTGGGGTTAGTTGCAATTTTGCAATCTTTCCAAGCTCTGATATTGCAATTTTTCTGTAGCCTTTTGGAGTGTTTGCGCCAGACCCTACTGCCGTTCCGCCAAGTGCGACATTTTGCAATTCTTTTTGCGCGGATATGATTTCATCTCTTGCCTTGGTTATCGATGTGGCATATGCTGCAAACTCGCTGCCTAGCGTTACCGGCAGCGCATCCATCAGATGGGTTCTTCCAATTTTCTTAAACGTTGAGAATTGCTTTGCTTTTTTGGATAAGGACTTTATTAAAATATCAATGGCGGGAATTGTCTCTTTGAGATTCATCAGAATTGCTACATGCATTGCAGTGGGATACGTATCGTTGCTTGACTGTGACATGTTGACATGGTCGTTTGGATGAAGGAATTCATACTGTCCTTTTTTCCTGTGCATTACTTCCAATGCGACGTTTGAGATTACTTCGTTGGAATTCATGTTGAACGCAGTACCTGCACCTGAATTTATCATGTCCACTACAAATTGGTCGACATACTTTCCAGCTAAAATTTTATCGCACGCCGAAACGATGGCTTTGCCACGCTTTGCATCGATTGCTTTGGTCTTCATGTTTGCAACTGCAGCAGATCGCTTTATCATCACAAACGCCTTGATCAAATTCTCGTGGCCTTTGCTGCCTGTCACATGATACTGCTTGATTGCCCTTCCGGTGAACGCTCCATAGTATGCGTCAGCTGGAATTTTTACTTTTCCAAGCGAATCCTCGTCCATTCTGAATTCCATGTTGACTTTACTGAATTTTTCCTATTATTCATTCCTTTTCAGATATCTTCATAATTTCACCTCGCCCAATAATGGGAATTATTATATAGGAATCGTCAGCCCGATTGATTATGAATAAGCGTATTAGCATGCTCTTTACAATTGCAGCAGTAGCTGTAATGGGAGCAACCTTATTCGGAAGCACATACACACAAACCCAGATTGCTGGACAATCACTTGACATCACCAAAATGGATGCCAATGTAATTGAACAAATCCATCAAATGGGCGGTTTACAGCTAGTAATGCCTCAAGCATTCGCAGAAACTGATTGTGGTGTTTTGTCACAAACTGGACGAGACGTAGTCGAGTTCAATTTGACTGGTGAAAGTGTCGAACTTCCAATTATGGGAGGAAAAACTTACAACGCCATGACCTTTAGTGGACAAGTCCCAGGACCAACACTAAGAGTTACACAAGGCGATGTTGTAAAAATGACCCTTACAATTCCATCAGATGAAGTTACCGGTCACGGTAACGACATGCACGCATCACAAATGACAGCATTGGCTTTTGATTCCGTTAATCCGGGACAAACAAAGCAGTACTGTTACATTGCTGAATCCGCAGGTGTTTTCAAATACCACTGCTCTGGTGTCCACTTAATTGGAATGGACCAACACGTATTTTCCGGCATGTACGGAATTGCAATTGTTGATCCAGCCGATGGATACAAGAAATTGATGGTAGAGAAAACAAGTGGAAGCGGTGAATTAGACAGACAATTCTACGATGCAGACGCATTAGAGTTCACACTACAGTTCAACCAATTGTATCTTAACGAAGATGGCAATTATGATGCAGGAGCAATGTTCCAACATCATAACACTGCAACCGTTGTTAATGGTATCCAATTTGGCTATGTTCCAAACATGTTGCACAACATCCTTCTAAAGGGTGATGCAAACAAAAACATCTTTGTAGCACAACCATGGAATGGTCTTGAACTAGAAAATATGCAATCACAACTCTTGTATGTTGAAAATGATCAACATGTGAGACTCTTTATCGAAAACCATGGTAACGAGCCACTATTCTTCCACATCGTTGGAGAAATCTTGGACAGAGTTACACAAGGCAACAGAGTTCAATCTGCTGCAACTGAAACATGGCTGATTGGAGGATCACAAAATGCAATTGTAGACATTGTATTTGATGAACCAGGAGCTTACGCTCTAGTAAACCATGACTATGCAGCAATTTACACTGGCGGTATTGGTCTATTCGTTGCAGGTGATCCATTCGGATTAAACCCAAGATTGATTGATGCAGGTATCTTAACTGATGCTGTTCCTTCATATGCATACGCACTAGGTAACCCAAGTGATGCTGTCCCACCAATGGGCAAAAATAGCATTGCACACCCAGCAGTAAACATTCATGGTCTATACACTGATGATGTCGTTTCTGAATTGAAAGATGCAGGTATGATTCCTTTGTGGGAAGTAATACCAACATTACCACCAGTACCATAGACAGGTACTAACTTCAATCTTTTTCTATTTTTTACTTTTTGACTCATAATGATTATATTCGGTGAATAGGGGGAATCGATTGTGGGTTTTGAAGATTCCGTATTGATTTGCGATGTAGTGGATCCTATACTGAATAAAATTTTGACAGACAACGGGCTGAAGGTTTCATACGAGCCTGAGATTACCCCTGAGCAAATCTTGGAAAAAATTTCAACTTTTAACATTGTAATTGTCAGAAGCAGAACCACAATTACCAGAGAAATGATAGAGAAAGCTGACAACTGTAAAATAATTGCGCGAGTTGGCGTCGGTCTGGACAATGTTGATCAAGAAGCAGCCAAGGCAAAGGACATCCGTGTAATCAATGCCGTGGAGGGAGCGATGAATGCCGTGGCAGAATTGGTTTTGGGTCTGATGCTGTCCCTTGCAAGACAAACTGGAAGGGGCGACAGGGCAATACGAAACGGACAATGGCTCAAAAAAGAACTAAAGGGTACGGAACTTCGAGGAAAATATTTGGGAATTATCGGCTTGGGAAACATTGGAAAAAGACTGGGAAGACTTGCACGCGCATTAAACATGAACATTATCGGATATGACGTAGTTCCAATTGACGAAGAATTTGCAAAAGAGGTCGGGCTGATGAAAGCTGACTTGAACACACTTTTACAAAGCTCTGACTTTGTCTCTATACACGTCCCACTTTTGGATTCCACATACCACCTTTTGGATGCAGAAAAAATGTCTACCATGAAAAAGACTGCAAAAATCATCAATACGTCCAGGGGCGGCGTTGTCGACGAGGACGCCCTTTACAATGCACTCAAAAACGGCACGTTGGGCGGCGCCGCATTGGATGTGTTTGAAAAGGAACCTGCAACTGGAACAAAACTTGCAGAACTGGACAATGTTATTTTGACACCCCACATCGGTGCCCAAACAAGCGAGGCTCAGTCATTGGCCGCAAACGTGATTGCCGAAAAGATAATTCAGATTCTCCGTGGCGTTATCTAGCATGATTTCTGTCTGAACTTTAAAAATAAGTAAAAAAGCTTGACTTTTACGTGATTAATTGTCGTCTCTTTGTTTTTAACGTCCATTCTAAGGTTAGAATACACAGATGAACAATTACGCTATAAAGGAATTATATTCTAAAAAACCTACGGAGTTGCCAAGCATTAATTCCATGCTGATAATCTCGCTGGGCTTGATTTTCTTCACCATGATTTCATTTGCACTTGTTTATGCAGAGACAATTCCTGTTGATGTTGGGGGTACCTCCTTTGATGTTGAGTACACTGCAACTGGAATGACTGTTTCAGGAATTGTATCTGATACTGACTTTGTCTCTTTGATATTGACGGTTGATGTGACTGAATCAAGCGGCACATTAGATATTACGTTGGATCGTTCTTTGTTGGATTCTACCTTTCAAGGATTGGATGATGACTTTATTATTTTAGCAGATGGCGACGAGCCTAATTTCTCAGAAGTTGACACCTCTTCCCAAAGCAGAACTTTGAGCATTGAATTGCCGGCCGGTACTGAAGAAGTTGAAATCATCGGCTCTGCATTTGGCGATTCCACATCCATTCCATCTGAAGACGCACCAGAGCCGGAAATAGTGGCCTGCAGCGTACTCTGTATAGACGGGTTAATACAAAATCCAGACGGCTCATGCGAATGCGTTCCAGAACCGGTTGTGGAAACACCAAAGCCGGTTGTGGAAACACCAAAGCCGGTTGTGGAAACACCAAAGCCGGTTGTAGAGACACCAAAAACACAATGCGGCCCTGGAACTGTTCTCAAAGACGGATCCTGTGTATTGGATGAAAGATGCGGCCCTGGAACTGTTCTCGAAGACGGGGCATGTGTCATTGATCCAACATCCAAGTCATCCGAACCTTCCACAATTAGGGAAATGGGTACTGAGTTTGCCATGGGGATGATTATTGCAATTGCAATTATCGGAGCAATCGTGGTTGTTTTCCTACTGCTTGCTGTCTTTGGAAGCCAATTCGGCAAGTGGACAAATTAGTGCGCGTCTGAAAACTAGTTGCAGGACAAATCCTCGGCATTCATCATCTTGTCAAATTCAAATCCTGAAATCTGCGTTGTTGTGGAGTACGGGATGATTCCCAGAATTGGCGTATCCACATCAACTACAATGACGAATTGATTGGGATCAAGCCTGATGTTGCCGCCATTGAACATGAAATCAAATGTCATGAAAATATGCTGAGCCTCTGACATTCCCTCGCTTTTAAAAACTGCATCCCTTGCTACTGACGAATACGGATCAATCGTCAATGGATGCACCGTGGACGAACCCAGATGCTTTGACTGGTAGAATGCGGATATTTCAAATTTTTGAAAAGTTATCCAAAACGGCATCGTGTTGCAAATCTCTACCTTCCCCTGGTTTAGCATTGCAAAGAAATTAAATTCACCGGGACTGTCCCACCTGTATTCCAGCTGCTGCACCCCAATGATGCTTAATCCTGAATATGCAATTGGAGTTACAATTACAATTATTGCTATTGCTGTGATGACCGAATGCTTGTTCATATTCCGTTTTCCATTCCCGCGTGTGAAGAGATAATTTTTTCATCGACAAGATAGTTTGTCATCTGAGCAAAGTCCTTGTCTGAAATCATCCCTTGAACCCACCAGTATGCCACATTTTTTACCCAATCCGGAATGTCTATTTCAAGAATGTTCTCGTCGTTGATTTCAAAAGGTATCTTGATCAATTTTGGATCAACATATCTTTGAATCATGTCCATCAAATACCCGTCTAAATTCTTATCTGGTTCATCGTTTAACAACCATTTGACTGTAAATTGTTTAACTGATTCAGGAATGCAAATGTTATCTGAATCAACTAAATTAAATTCTGCTGTATATTTTGAACCGGCATATTCAACATCAATAAAATATTTTCCTAAAGAAAATTGTTCTTTATCGAAAGGAAACAATGCTGGAATTGGATTTTCTAATTCATTTATCGCTATTGGTATTGCACTGCTGCCTTTGCCGGTTTCATCCCTGATGTGAACTATTGCAGAATTCCCTGTAATCTCGGAAACTTTGATCGTATAGAATAATTTTTCACAATACTGGTACGTTGTCTTTTCCATGATTATTGAGACTTCCTGCTCTGCGTGAACTTGTGGCAAAAATGCCGTAATTCCAATTATGAAAATTATTGCCAGTGATATTTTTGCCTTCATCTTTTTTTAAAACCCCGACTCTTCAATAAAAATCTCAAAGCAATGCTGGGAAATCTTTTTTAATAACTTGAGCCGACTTTATTTATCGAGTTTTCTGCGGAAGCAAACTCTTTGGGTGCGTGGCTTGTGATGCCCCACTCGGGAGAATTTTTACTGCTTGGCAGTGCTTAGGTATGGTTTTCGATTTACAGTTATTAAAGGGGATTTTTCTAACCACGATATGCCTAGTTACCAGGACCAAACATGGATCAGATTATGGAAAGAGAATTCCCCTGAGATTCGTGAGCGTGTAATCAAATGGCGTAAGGAAACCGCAGTCATGCGTATTGACAAGCCAAGCAGAATACAGAGGGCCAGAAGATTGGGCTACAAGGCAAAACAGGGCATCATTGTCGTGCGAATGAGAGTTGGTACTGGTGGTATGAGAAAGCAAAGACCTACCGGTGGTAGAAGACCAAAGCATCTTGGTGTTACCAGAATCAAAGCTGATGATGATATGAAGACTGTTGCAAACAGAAGAGTCGTCCAAAGATATCCAAACATGAAATTTTTAGGTTCTTATTTTGTCTACAAGGATGGCAAGCATTACTGGTTTGAAGTTATCTTGGCAGACCCTGATCATCCTCGAATTTCCCAGGACAAGGAAATAATGAAAAGAATTCCTAGAACTGCATAAATTGAAAACAACATTTCTGGCAGTCGCAGCATTGTTTTTTGTACTGACCCCTGCATATTGCGCATTGTCTGATGCAACTGGATTGGTAAATCGGCTGGATGTCCAGACAGGCGGTTATTCCTTCGAGGTGGAGTCTGTTTCCAATTACGACATACCTGATTTTGAATTTGACAAAGATGAGAAAAGACTGACTCTTTACATCACAAGTGGGTTGGAGCACAATCTGGGCGAACTGATCATCCCTCGTGATCTTCTGGGCGGAAATATGACCTTCTATCTCAACGCCCAGGAATATTTCCCTCTGGTAAAAACAAACGACAAGATTTCTTTTGTGACGTTAAACTTTACTGGTTCCGGAGACAACCAGTTGGATATTTTTGGAACTACCTATCTTTCAGGTTTGACTGAAATGACTCCAAAAGATGCACCTTCGCCTGGCCTGGCTCCTTCAGATGATTACGGATCCGCCTATCTGATAATGCTGCTTTTGCTTGTCGGCGGTTTTGCATGCGCGGTTATTTTTATAACCAGAAGAAGAAAACAAAAAACGGCATAGTTTTTCATCCGTCACGGATATGCAAAAACTGCTCTTGCGGAAGGATTTGTAATTGTTCTGGTGTTGTATGTGGCGCTTTTCCTGATTGGATGGTTCAGTCTTCTTTGAGCAATTTTCGAATCATCGCTTCCACATGTCCCGACTGTCCAAACGAGACGTCCCTGAGAATTCCCTTCCTGTCCACTATTATCATGGACGGCGTGCCCTGCAGGGCAAATTTCTCAAACGTTTCCGCCGAGTATTCTTTGGATTTCATATAGCCTTTGACCCTCTCGATTATCTGATTCCTGTATTCTTCTGGCTGCGAGTCAAACTCTGGAATTTGCGGGTGGATAAACTCCATGATTTTTTCCTGGCTAATTTCGCCTGATGTCTTTGTGAGGTTGTCCATTGCCAGCGGAAATGGAATTTTGAACGAAAGCTTGTTCCCCTCTTTCAATTGGCCGTATGATGAAAGTGCGTCCTTGGTGTCCCCGACGACCTCTCCCGTTTCGGCAAGCATTTTCAAATTGCCCAGTGTATTCTTGTCAAAATCCTCAAAAGCCGTGGCCAGACCCAAAACTCGAACGCCTTCGTCCTTGTATTTGTTGTAAATCTCAATTGCCTCGGGAATGGCATTCATGAAACATCCTGGACAATTTACCTGGAATACTTCCAGCAACACTATGTGATCTTTTTCCTGATCAAAATTTGTCGGAGTCCCCTGTACCCATTCCGATACGCCGAAATTTGGCGCCCTTTCGCCTATTTTTGCACTCATAATCACTTATCGGATTTTTTCCATTAAATACATATCTCATTTGGTTTTTGATTTTTTCTCAAGTAACCTAATATAGGCCACAGAAAGCTCCAAAACAAAATGCATGTGGTTACTGAAGAGAGATTGGCACTTTTTGCGGAAATGGAATTAAAATATGAACAAAAAGATACCGGGTATTTTGTTTCTCTCTTGGAACATCCTGACTATGTAGTGCGAACAAGAGTTGCGTGCATTTTGGTTGATTTTGGCGGAGAGGACAAGGTTGCCCATATTGCCAGAGTTTTGAAAAATGATGAAAATGAATTGGTACGACATGAGGCGGCATTTGCGTTGGGTCAGATGAGCTACTCCAGTGCAATTCCTCCACTGACTGATGCAACCCTGAATGATCCCAGCATGTTTGTACGTCACGAGGCTGCAATAGCTTTGGGTGTTGTCGGCTCTACGGCGGCAAAAGAGGCTCTTCAAAAGGCACTGAATGATCCGGAAAAGCCAGTAGTTGAATCCGCAATTGTAGCGTTATCCAATATTGAATTTATGGAAAAGTTAAGTAAGAACGAAAAGTTTGCAAAGTTGACGGGTGGATGAGATGAATTTTTCTTACGGAATTATAGCAATAGTTGGAGTTCTTGCGGCAATATCTATAGGGTTCATAGCCATGGATCCTACTGATGTCATTGAACCAAGAGTGATTGCACCTGGAGAGAAACCAGTCGCTTGCACCATGCAATGGGATCCAATGTGCGGGGTTGACGGTGTTACCTATGGAAACTCGTGCATGCTGAATGCCGCTGATGCCAAATTGAATTATCCTGGCGAATGTGCGATAAAAGAAATTTCTGTCCATTCCGACATCATGCCAGGTACTGCAACTGTTGGCGATGTCTTGCTAATCGAGGTTGAATTTACGGATGACGATGGCAACATTGTGGACCATGTAAATTACGATATATTTGCCACACAGGACGGAGATGCAATTCTGTCCGAACCTGGCTCTCACAGACATCCTGGAAAGCATCCAATTCACGAAACTGCCATTCTAAGCGAATCTCAAATAGAAATCAAAGTGATAATTCAAGGCCTGGGACATGGCGACATGATTACAGGGCCTGCCGGCATTGAAACCGCGATGACTGTTACACCAGAGTCGGCAACTGAAGAACCTGCAATGGCTATGCCGCTTCCTGTTCCGTCTGGAACTCCTGATGCTGAGGAAATGGTGGTTGTTGAAGAACCTGCAACCGCCGAATCAGTGTCATTGGCCATCGTCTCAATTCCTCCGGGTGTCGCAGTTCCTGGATGTGAAAAAACAGGCGAATGCTATTTGCCAAGCGCAATTACGATATCTGCCGGCCAAAAAGTATCCTGGAGCAACGCTGATTCTGCCGCCCACACTGTAACTAGCGGAACTGCAACGGGAACAACTGGCGTCTTTGATTCCGGCATATTCATGTCCGGATCTGTCTATGAGTTCACATTTGATGATGCGGGAACATATGACTATTTCTGCATGGTTCATCCTTGGATGACTGGCAAAGTTTTGGTAAGTTAGGGCCTCTTTATTTTACGGTGATGTAAGCTCCCAATCGTTTTCCCCGCATTTGCATTGTTTTCCGTATGCGTTGATGTAATCCGTGTATTCTAAATCTGTGCAAGGCCCTTGATCCGGAATATCTATTTTAAATTTGCATTTTCTACACGTGGCAATAAAATCATTCAATGCTTTTGAAAGTGAAATATTGGTAAAAAACCGTCTGTTCTCCTGTCAAAGTCAGAGCACTGTAACCCTGCTTCCTTGCTCTGACGATTCAAATTTGTAAATCTGCTCTACCGTCGAGTCTTCAAAAATTTCCGCGTCGTGGGTAATGATTAGAAACTGCATTCTTGACTCCGAATTG
This sequence comes from Nitrososphaerota archaeon, assembly GCA_032127635.1. Classification (GTDB taxonomy): domain Archaea; phylum Thermoproteota; class Nitrososphaeria; order Nitrososphaerales; family Nitrosopumilaceae; genus Nitrosopumilus. The sequence continues at coordinate 2,936 of JAQBHN010000096.1, read as the reverse complement.
GAGATATCTGACAGCTGTGACAGCACTTCGACCAGTGATTTCTTTCTTTCTGCATCAAGGTGGGTTGTGGGTTCATCTAGAATCATCAGGTTGAGATTTGATGCTCCGAGAAGACTTGCCATGCCTAATCGCAGCGCTAACGCCACGCTGACCTTTTCTCCCCCGCTAAGTGATTCCAATTCCAAAACTTCGTTTTTTGAATGGCAGGCAATTGAAATATCCCGTGTCTTTTCTGATAGTGAAATCCTCTGGATTTTTGTATTGAGCAACGAGAGATATTCTGACGCTTTTGCAGAGATTGTATTCAATGCCCATGATCTTAGGCTTGTGGCAACTGGCCCGTCTCTGCTGAAAACATTTGTTTGAATTTCGTTTAGATTTGCAACGTACTCTTTTACAGTTCTTAATCCCGCAATTGCTTTTTCAATCACGCTGATCTGCTCCTCCCCTTTGGATATCTTCTCTGAAATTGCACCAATCTGCTGATCAATATGTGACAAACTCGTCTGTTTTTCATTTATCATTATCTTTAGACTGTTAAATTCACGCTCATCAAATCCCCTCGTTTCATCTTCCAGCTTTGAAATGTTTTCAAAAATCATTTTTGCGTGGGTGTCTATTGCTGACATTTCAACCAGACTCCCGTTTACAGTTAGTGGGATTTTCTGCTTCTTTATTTCCGTATCTTCTTGAATTTTTATTAATTCCGCTTTGCTGTTGACCGAGTATGCTCTGAGGGTGGCTTCTGCGTCTCTGGCGTTTTGTAATTTTGCTGAAAACTCTTTCTTTTTTTGATTGTACATGTCTCTTTCTTTTTCTTTTGAAACGATCTGGCCCTGCATGACTGAGATTTCTTGGCGAAGATGCTCTTCTTGGAATAACGGGTTTAGTTTTTCCACGTTTGAATCACATACTGGACATTTGTTGTCTTTTAATTGCAGTTTTGATGCGAGCGACAGTTTTTCCTTTAATGATATTGTCTGGTTGGTCATTTCTTGAATTTTCCTGACCGTGTCCTCGACTGCCTCCTCAACTTTTAGAATCTTGGATTCCAAATCTGGTTTTAGGGGGGCGTACTCAAAACACCCCTCACAATCGTGAATTTTACGCTCATTTTCGCTGATTTGATGCTGAATTTCACGAATTGCCTCTTTTGCATATGCTGACAGCTCCTTTTTCCTTGATTCCAGTTGGTTGATTTTGTCTATTTTTGGCGCGTCACTCTCGACTTTTTTCCTAAGATCATCCACGTCGCCTTTTAGTTTTTCTTGTTTTAATTCCAGTGTGTTTTTTTCCGGCTTTGACTCGTCTGTTTCTTTTCGGTATCTTTCTAAATCGCGTGATAGGATTTCTATGTGCGTATCGTCATACCCGAATGTATCTCGAATTCTTTCCCGAAAGTCTTTGTTCACCGCCTTCATTGATTCCGACGCCACGTCAAGTTTGTCGATTCCTATTATCGCGTTCAGCAACTCTTTGAATTCTTTTGGTTTTGCATTGATGATTGTGTTGAGTTCTCCCTGCTGAACAATTGATGCGATTTTTAGTTTTTCAAAATCCAGCCCTATGACTTTCTCTACTTCCTGTGTCATCGATTCCCCGAACTGCTTCCTTTCACCAGCTGCTATTTCAACGCGTTCGCCGTCCACTATCTCTGCAAACGTTGCCGCAAGAGTTCCTTTGCTGTCTATCTTTCTTACTGCCTCAAACTGTTTTCCGTTGATCGAAAAACCGACTTTTGCAAACCCCTGGTTTGAACCGCGCTTGATCAAACCCTTGTTGGATTTTCTCGTATGCTGACCGAACAGTGCGAATGTTATGGCGTCTATTATGCTTGACTTTCCCGCACCGTTGTCTCCTACAAAAACCGTCACCCCGTTTTCAAATTCAAGCTCTGTGTTGGAATGGGATAGAAAATCCCCCAGCTCAATTGACGTGATCATGCTTTTCTCTCCCTTTTGAATTTCTCAAAACCCTCAAAGACTATCTGAGATGCCTCCTTGATTTCACCCGATGCTAAAATCGGCAGCAGCTCCTTGATTGCAAATTTGGCTGCTTCCTCAGAGCCGAGGGCGTCAATGGCCAATCTGTACATTTCATCATCGATGACGTTTGGCCTGTCAAGAAACACGGAGGAATCTGAAACCTGCTTTGCGCTTATTCTCCAAAAACATCGCAGCACCGATGAATTCAGTCTTGCAATTTGTGCCTGAATGTGGTCTGTTTCTATGTTTTCCCCCTGGATTTTTATCTCGACAACTGGCTTTTTTCCTCCAGAAACAATCTTTTCAGAAATTTCGTCTATCGTTTTTGACAAATCCTGATAGTCTGTCTTGAATGAAATTTGAGGCCGTGCATCCAGCTCAATCCAGTTTGGATTTGCATCTTTTCCGGAAATGTCTACCTCGAAGAACCCTTTTTTTGTTTCTTTGATCCCCTCGCTGGTTGTTGACTCTGTGGATCCTGGATATGCTACGGGCCCGTTCAGGTGACTGAACTGCCTTACGTCCTTATCGTGAAGATGTCCCATTGCATAGTATGTGAAATTTTTTGGCAAATCCGTTGACTGCAACTCCCCTGCAAATTTGTTAAATTCCGTGATGCCCTGATGCAGGATCAAAATTTTGTGGCCCTGATGATCTTTGACGCTGTTATCTATGGCTGCAAATTTTTCTTCATACTGTGAAATTTCGGTTTTTCTTATTTTATCAAATCCTGCTAAAAGCACTCCCTTGTATTCTACGGGTTTCCCCTGGCCGACGTATCTTGAAAAATCTAGGTTGTGATACACGTACGGGATTGGTGTTGTTCTACTTCTGCTGATGTCGTGTTCCCCCAGAATGAAAAATGAGTCGATGTTGTTTTGTTTCAATCTCTTTAACCCGTTTGCCATCTGAATGATTGCAGTTCCGTTTGGATTTGGCACGTGAAAAATA
>JAQBHN010000095.1:0-3114 GCA_032127635.1 Nitrososphaerota archaeon | reverse complement strand
AGCAGAAAAAGTTCCCATAACGAAAGAGGAAGTAAGGGTAATTCAGATTAGCAAAGCAAGATTGAAGCCAGGACAGATTGTTTATGACATTGGATGTGGGAGTGGCTCTATCTCTATCGAAGCTGCATTGCAAATAGAATCAACAGGCAAGGTGCTGGCAGTTGATTATGATGAAAATGCCGTAGAATTGACAAAAAAGAACATCAAAAAATTTGGCCTGTCAAACATTTCTGTAATTCATGGCAATGCCAAAGAAAAAATTTTAGAACTTGAAGAAGCTGATACAATTTTCATTGGCGGAACGGGCGGAGATACCGGGGAAATAGTCGAGCTTTCCGAAAAAAAACTAAAGTCCGGAGGCAGAATTGTGATAGGAACAATCCTGATTGAGACACTGTATTCTGTTTTGCAAGTGTTGGAGAAACTGCAGTTTGAATCCGTTGACATTACTCAGGTTACCGTATCCAAGAGCAGAAAAACCAGCACTGGAACCATGATGCTTGCAAGAAATCCTGTGACTATCATATCTGCTACTAGGATCTAATCTAGATTTTTAATTGGGAAGAAAATTATACTTTTCATGCCTGGTTTAATTGGAATAGGAGTGGGTCCTGGAGATGTTGAATTACTTACTGTAAAGGCCGTCAAGGCAATTCAAAACGCTGACATCATAATGTGTCCTGCATCACATGAGGACAGGCCGAGCATTGCACTCGCTGTTGTTTCACCAATAATTGACAAATCTAAAAATCAAAAAATCGTAAAGCTAATCTTTCCAATGACAAAGGACAAAGCTGTTCTTGAAGCTACATGGAAGAAAAATGCCAAGATAATGGCTGAAACCGTATTGACTGGAAAGAACGTTGTTTATCTTACCGTGGGTGATCCTTTCTTGTACAGTACTTGGATATACATGCACAAAGATCTCAAAGAAAACTATCCTGACATGGACATTAGTGTGATTCCTGGAATTGTTTCCATGTTTGCATTTGCAGCCAAAGTCGGTGTAAGTGTGGCAGAAGGTGCAGAAAAAGTTGCCATCATCCCATCCTGCTATGATTTATCAAGTGTAAAAGAGATTGCAAAACATTCCGAATCAATGATATTTCTTAAAGATGGACGCTATTTTGACAAAGTCATTGAGGTCTTAAGAGAATCTGGATTCCCAGACAATTCAATTTTTGCAATTGGACAAGACTTGGGAACAGACCATGAAATTATTAGAACAATGACATTGGGCGAAGTAAACGACTCTACGTTGACTACGAAATATTTCTCAATCTTGGTGGTAAAACGTGTCTGATGTGTTCTTTGTTGGATGCGGCCCGGGCGATCCCGAGCTGATCACTGTCAAGGCTAAAAAACTAATTCAAAAGGCAGACGTTGTTGTATATTCGGGCTCTCTAATCCCCGAACCCATATTGAAGATGTGTAAAAAAGGAAAATTATATGATGCTGCCAAGCTGGTCAGGGAGGAAATTTTTGACTTGCTGTACAGAAATGCAAAAAAAGACAAACTTGTTGTAAGGTTACATGACGGTGATCCTTCGATCTACGGCGCCATCAAAGAGCAGATTGACAATCTGGAGAAAGAGGGAATAAAATCTGTTGTAGTCCCTGGAGTTACAGCATTTTTAGCCTCAGCTGCTGCACTTGGAATACAATTAACACTTCCCGGCGTTACTCAAACAATTATCGTAACAAGGGCCGAATCCAGAACAAAGGTTCCTAAGCGTGAGAAAATTTCGGAACTTGCAAAACACAAAGCAACATTGATTTTTTATCTGAGCATACAGTTAGTTTCCAAGTTAGTAACCGAGGCAATTGCCGGCGGATACAAAAAATCCACGCCAGTTGCAGTTGTATACAGAGCTAGCTGGCCGGATCAAAAAATTATCAAGGGAACACTGGGTGATATTGCAAAAAAAGTCAGGGCTGAAAAAATTACGAGGACTGCAATCGTAATTATCAGCGACGTGATAGATCCTGAAACATATGAGTATTCTAAACTGTATGACAAGAAATTCAGTCACGGTTACAGAAAAGCTAAAAAGACAACGGACTGACCTTCCTTCTAATTCCAATCCTGTTTAATTTTGTTTGAAATGTTCTAGTGTCACCCGTTGCAAAAATTCTCAACGAATTTTTTTTTGACTGCTTGTTTTTTATTTTCAAAAAAATCTTTTCTGCGACTATGTTTGCAGGATCCATGAAATCAATTTTTGGATACTGTTTTTTTAACAACGGTTTTAAAAACGGTAAATGTGTGCTTGAAAGTGTAACCGTATCTATGTCGTTCTGAGACAATATCTCATCCAGTGTATTCTTAATTATTTTTTGACAATGTTTTTTATTTGAAACAAATCTTCCTGATTCAACCATCTCAACAAGATCTGATGCGTTTATTTTAAAAATTTTAAAATCTTTTGGAAAATTATTTTTTTTAATATGCTGAGCCAAACCTTTGCTGTTAATTGCACTCTTTGTGGATAGTATTCCAATTTGCCTTGTTTTTGATTTTTTTCTGGCATCTTTTAGGGGAGGTTTCACATCAACTATTTTTCTTGCCGTCACATCTAACACGAGACTGGGCGTATTTGACGCTACAACTATCACATCTGGAGAAAATTTTTCCTGCAGCAGCTTGATGGAATTCTTGATTATTTTGGATAACCGAGCCTGAGATTTTCCTCCGTAGGGGAAATTTTGTTGGTCTGCGAAATAGATTATCTCTGACTTTGATATTTTTTGAATTGCTTTAATAATTGACAATGAGCCTAGGCCTGAGTCAAAGACCACAATTCTAGCCATAGTTGGTATTCAAAATTGAGAGTAATGTTTGTTAGCTAAATTTAATCTAAAACTGTTCTAAATTTACACTTGTTGATTAAGACCAAATTTCTAAATTCCATGTCATGCCAAACTTCGACAGTACATGGGCTCGACAAGAGACCCAAAGTGTAACTGGCAAAATACGTGATGCAGTAAAACCTCAAGGTGCATTAAAACCACGAATTTCAACTGCAGTAAACCAACTACAAGTCCAAATCTCAAAAATGGACTCTATGTTAGGTAAACTGCGCGAAAGAGATGCGCAACTCTTTCAGAGAGTCG
>JAQBHN010000094.1:0-2833 GCA_032127635.1 Nitrososphaerota archaeon | reverse complement strand
TGCTCCTTTCATCGATTCTTTATTTTGAGCGTCGTCAACCATTTTTTACACCTTTTCTTAAAAATTGGAAGTATATAGTTACATCTCTACAAAGACATTGTCTGATTCTACGACAACACTGTATGATGTTAAATCCCTAATTTTTGCTGGAAATTTAATTAATTTTCCAGTTTTACAATCAAATTCTGCTGCGTGCCATCCACAAGTGATAGTACACCCATCTAATTTTCCTTCAGACAGACTAGAACCTGAATGTGTGCACGAATCATCAGTAGCACAATATTCTCCGTCAATATTTGCAACTAGAATATCTCTACCGTCGATAGTCACTTTGATCATTTTTCCAGGTAAAATATCTGATGTTGTACATGCAATAATTTTCCCCATTGAAGTTTTTATCTGTTCATTCTTAATAATTTTTTGTATATGACAAAGCTGAGAATCAGGGAGGCAAATAATTCAGATAAAATTTCAGTTTTAAAATTTTGTCAAAATACTTTTTCGTGGGGAGACTATGTGGAGCAAGTTTGGGATTTTTGGATATCTGAAGGCAGTTTATTTTTAGGTCAAAAACCGGGACCTGCTGGAATTTGCCATGCGTTTTACTCTGATAATCAAGTTTGGATTGAAGGAATCAGAATTGAATCTGCTTTTCGTCGCCAAAATATAGCCTCTGAACTAGTAAAACATGCTGAAATTACAGGTTTAGCAAAAAATCTATCTTTTTCATACATGTTAATTGACACTGAAAACTATGCTTCTGTTTCAATGGCACAGTCTCTGAATTATGAAGTTTTTCAAACATGGAATTTTTACTCTGTTGAACCAAAAAACAATCCGAATCATAATGTCACTTTTGAAAAACCCATTGATGCTAAGTCTTTTTCTCATTATGTGAAATCTTGGAGGTGGCTTCCTATTGATGCTGTAACATTGGAATCGTTTTATGAACAAAATAGAATTGTAAATTCATCAATTGACGATAAAAATTCCGTTGCAATAATAACCGAGTCTGAGCATTTTGACAGAACATTGATTGCTACTCTGTTCTCTAATTCTGACGAATCTGCATTTGAAATTCTCTCATTTTTACAAAATTTTGGTTGGGAGAACAACTATGAACGAATCCAAATTCTGACTAAAGAAAAATTACCCGATTTTGATTCATTGGAATCTAAAATTTCGTTTTATTTGATGAAGAAATCTTTGGTTTAATCTGATTTAACAAACCTTATTGTGTTATTTAAAATTCCCAAGTTTTCTATTTCCATTTCCACTTTATCCCCATCTTTTAAAAACACTGCATTTGGTTTGTTTAACATAACTCCTGCGGGTGTTCCGGTAGATATGATGTCTCCTTTTTCCAGCGTCATTACTTTGGAAATTTTTGAAACAATCTCTGGGATTTTAATGAACATGTTGTTTGACGAAGAATTTTGTCTCAATTCTCCGTTGATTTTGGTTGTCATTTTGAGATTTTGAGGATCTTTGATTTCATCTTTTGTTGTAATCCATGGCCCGCAAGGTGCAAAAGAATCAAAGCTTTTTCCTCTGGTGAATTGCTTGTCTTTGAACTGAATGTCTCTTGCTGAAACATCGTTGAATATCATGTATCCAAATATTGCATCAAACGCATCATCCACGCTAATATTTTTACAATTTTTGCCAATAATCAGGGCTAATTCAACTTCATAATCTAACTGTGTGACAAAATCTGGACATACGATGTCTGAATTTGTACTGTTCAATGCAGTTCTTGGTTTTATCACCAATGCGGGATCTTCTGGCGCTTGCAATCCTTGTTCTTTAGCGTGATCTACATAGTTGAATGCTAAACAAATTATCTTGTTGGGGTTAGGAATGGGTGACAATAGTTTGTATTTTGAAATGTTTTCTTCATATGGTAAATCTTTGATTTTGTTTTTAATTTCATCATACCATCCATCAAAAAGAAAATCTTTGATATTTTGAGGAATTGGAACACCTGTCAAGTAAGTAATTTCATCTTTAGTGGATACTTTATCTCCGTCAACAAAACCATATGTTTCCTTATTGTCTCGTAACAATCGTGCTATTTTCATACCGAATCACTTGTGAGTAAAAATTGCTTGATTTTGTGAATCTTTTCTACAATATCCAAATCTAACAAATTGGATTTCTTCCCCTTCTTTTAATTGTAGATAGTGAGGTTCTGTAAAAACGTCCAATTCTTCTAAACTGTCTTCGTTAAATTTATCTCCGATGAACAGTGTTTTTGGAATAATCATCTTTATCGCATGTGCTGTTTTTTGTGGAACCCATTGGATTTTTGGGATGTCTGTTTTCTCTCCATTTTCAACAAATTCCCCCTCTATCTCTGTTCCTTGTTTGGTAATGGCCACATTTCCCAAGCCCAATAGACGAATCTGTGTACCTTCTTTGATGCTTTGTGCGTCATCTCCTGAAATGTAGAAATTTTCATCAATTTCAATTGTTCTTTTTCCCATGTCGTTTATTGGATGATTTGGGATTTCAACAGAAGATATTGGCAAATTTTTCACTGTAAGTTTTTTTGCATTACTTACCATGAATAACCTGATACTATCTGCATCAACAAACTTTCTGTTAAAAGCTTCCAGTGCATCAAACGGTGCTAGAGTATTTGCTTTGGTTAATCCTAAGGACATGATGAATTTCCGTATTGCCTCTGGTTTGATTCCTCTCCTCTTCAATGCCTCTAACGTTGGCAATCTTGGATCATCATACCATGTGACTTTTCCTTCTTCAATCAATGGCTTGATAATTCTTTTTGATATTGGCATTCCTTTGAATTCTAATCTGGAAAAAAAGTCTT
>JAQBHN010000093.1:0-4635 GCA_032127635.1 Nitrososphaerota archaeon | reverse complement strand
TCCATCATCTCTAAAAATTGACGAGCGTATGAGGAAAGAGATTCAACGTATCTTCTCTGCCCTTCTGCATAGATAGTGTCAAATGCCAAGGTGGATTTTCCAGAGCCGGGCAGCCCACTAATTACAACTAATTTATTTTTTGGAATATCAATATCTAAGTTTTTCAGATTGTGATGTCGTGCACCTCTAATTTTTAATTTATTTTCGGTCATTTTTGTATTCAACCTCCTTTTCCAGTCTTTTTATTCTATCCCTACATTCAATCGCACGTTCAAAATCCAACTCTTCAGAATACTTTTTCATCTGAGCATCCAAATCAATCATTTCATTTGTAAGATCGTGCACAGATTTCAGTTTTGAATCATCCAGAGCAACTTCCTGAACCGGGACAGATTTGATGATAGTTCTAGGAACAATGTTATGATCTTTGTTGTATTGAATTTGTTTTTCCCTACGACGTTTGGTTTCGCTCACAGTGTTTTTCATAGACTGTGTTGTTTTATCAGCATACATTATGACAGTTCCATTCACATTTCTTGCAGCCCGGCCACACGTTTGAATCAAACTTGTAAAATTCCTCAAAAATCCTTCCTTATCAGCATCCAAAATTGCAACCAGGGAAACTTCTGGAAGATCCAGCCCCTCTCTGAGAAGGTTAATCCCCACAAGAACGTCAAATTCGCCCAATCGCAATTGCCTGAGTATCTCGGTCCTCTGCAGTCCCTCGATTTCCGAATGCATGTATCTGACCCTAACATGTTTTTTTGAAAGATATTCAGCCAAATCTTCAGCCATCCTCTTAGTCAAAGTCGTGACTAAAACGCGTTCAGAATTGGCAGATCTTTTGTTGATTTCCCCGATCAAATCATCCATCTGGTTTTTTGTAGACCTGATCTCAACCTGCGGGTCAAGTAAGCCAGTAGGCCTTACAAGTTGCTCAACAACTTGGGATGAAATTTTTTTCTCGTATTCAGAAGGGGTCGCCGAGACAAAAATTGTATTTTGTATGTATTCTTCAAATTCTTCAAACTTCAGCGGGCGATTGTCAAATGCACTAGGTAGCCTAAACCCGTAAGTGATCAACTCATTTTTTCTAGAACGGTCTCCCTTGTACATTCCGTGAAGCTGCGGCAATGTCACATGAGACTCATCGATTACCAAAAGGTAATCATCGCCAAAAAAATCCATCAAACAAAATGCTTTTTCCCCTGCTTTTCGCCCATCAAAATGTCTAGAGTAGTTTTCAATCCCGGAACAATACCCCAATTCTTCAATCATCTCCAAATCGTATTTTGTCCTCATCTCAAGTCTTTGTTTTTCCAATTCGTTTAATTCAGGCAACCGTTTTTTCAATTCATCGGCGATTGATTTGACAGCTTTTTTACGAACGTCTTTTGCGATAAGGTAGTGTTTTGCAGGATAAATTTTCATTTTAGATACTTTCTTTTTTTCTTTCAAGGAAACATGATCTAAAATGGTAATTTTTTCCACCTCGTCTCCAAACATAGAGATTCTAACCAAATCTTCAGAGTATGCAGGAGTGACATCGATGGTATCCCCCTTAACTCTAAAATTTCCAGGTGCCACTTCAGTATCATTTCTCTCATATCTTGCATCCACAAATCGTCGAATTATTTCACTTCTTTTAATTTCGTCACCCTCGTTAATCGTAACAGCTAAATCCCCCCAATCCTTAGGGTTGCCAAGCGAATAGATGCAAGAGACAGTAGACACGATGATTGTCGGCTCCCCTGAAAGCAACATTGCCGTTGCCTCCAATCTCATCTTTTCAATTTTTTCGTTGATTTGCGTATCTTTTTCAATGTAGGTGTCTGTTTGTGGAAGATAGCTTTCAGGCTGATAGTAGTCATAGTAGGATACAAAATAGCCGACGTTGTTTTTTGGAAAAAATTGTTTTAATTCAGAGTACAGTTGCGCTGCAAGCGTTTTGTTGTGAGAAATTACCAGCGTGTTTTTTCCAGTTCTTGCAATAACATTTGCCACAGAGAAGGTCTTTCCACTTCCAGTTACCCCGAGTAAAGTTTGGACAGATCTTTTTTCAACACCTCTAACCAAGGAATCTATAGCTTGGGGCTGATCTCCAGTGGGCTCATAATCAGATGCCAATTCAAATTGCGGGGTTTGTTCCAACATATACAATCCTGAAAAACTGAACTTATAGCTAACGTTTACCAAATAAGGACTACAAGTCAACAAAGTATCAAATTTTGGAATTTACAGGCATCGATATATTCAAGAACTTCAATAATTGAATAGTGTCGGCAGCAGATAAAGATCCTAAAAAAGAACTCAAAGAGACGCAGCAGGAGCTGATGATAGATATCGCGTTAAAGACAAGCAATTTCCTTGAAAAATTAAAAGCGGAGACTAAAAAGAACAGAGTTCGAATGTAAGGCGTAAGGATTGCAACAAATCAGATTTGTTCCAAAGAACTCACCAAACAGGCTCATCAACCATCTTTAAACCAGATTCAGTAATTTCAAAACCCATTATTTTCAAAGTCTCAATTGCAGATGAAGAATTTTTCTTTAAAATTTTTTGTGCCAGATTCAATCTGTCTTCAGGTCTCATGTGTTGGCCAATTTTGTATTTGCCATGAATTGTTTGGGGAGTGACTTTGATCACACTTACAGCGTCCAAAACTCGCATGTCGGATCGAATCGGATCATAGCGTCCCTCAGGCTGATATTTTTTCATCAATCCGTTTAGAGCAAGCGTCTTCTCTTCTCTGTCAGATACAAAAGAGGCCGTTCCTTTTATCACAACGCTGATGTACAACGTGTCGGCCAGAGATGCATTGTGCGGATCTTCAAAATAAGACGGCAGGAACTCCAACTCCCTGTCGGCCTCAAATCCAACCTTGTTGTTTCTAGAAATGTTATCCAGTTTCTCGCCCCTTACATGGGAATGCATGTAAACTGCGTCATCAAGAAATGCAAAGTTCATAGGAATGATTTGCGGAAACCCGTTCTCATCCACACTCGCAACACGTCCGACGTGTTCTGCATTCAAAAATTCTTTTACCCGGTCATAGGATTTAATCTGAAGAATTCCAGTTAGCTGCACAAACTAATTCAGCAAAATAATATTATAAATCCAGAGCATGGAAATCCCTAAAATATAGGGTAAATAAAAAATTACTATGGATGATCCATATCTGAACGGGCTAAGGGATGATTTTGAAGGGTATTCCAATCAATTAAAAAAATTAAAAGCAAAATTATTGAAAAGCGATTCTCCAGAATTGCAAGCGGCAATCATCAAGCAGATTGATTCCATAGCAAACAAGATGGAAAACAATCAAAGACAGTCAGTAAAGGTGACCAAATCCAGGATCAAAGAAAGGAAATCAAAGTCAAAGAGGTAGCATCATTCTTCGTCGTCTAGTTCTTTGACCATTGCCTTAATTTCCAAAATTCTACATTCCAATTCACTGCACTCATCTTTGAAATCTGTGCCCATAGAGTATCATTACAGAAACAATCAAAACCAAACGACATTCTAAAACTTGACTTTATTCATCCAAATTATTCATTAATGTAAATTGCTAAATTTAGGATCAATTGGACGTGATAGATGGGTGAAATTGACGAAGAGCGGGAAAAAGCCGTCAGGGCAACGCTGGACCTTCTAGAAGAATGGGGCTCTGCATCAAAATTCATCTGGTTCAGGGAACTGCACAGAATTACAGACGTCGACAAAGGATTGCTCCGAAATATTCTCAACGAATTGAAAAAATCAAAAGAGGTTCAAGAAATGCACGGGACAAACAACAGGATATTCTTCTGCCTCAAAAAATATTACGTAAAGTGCAGGGATATCGAGTACAGGTTCAAAGGAAAACAGATAATGCTGAAGGACGGAAGCAAAACAAAGATCATTCAGGGTTCGACTAACTCAACAGAGCGAACAAGAAAAAGAATAGAAAAACAAAGAAACAAACGCAAATCCAAATCATTCGTAAAAAAGAAAAGGCCTCATAAATCATAAAGAATCTTCAGATTGCCGCCTTGCAAAATTTGATTCTGCGCGTTTTAGCTTGGAAGACTCCGCAACATCCTCAGTCATGTCAAACAGATTATGCAGCTCCATATCAGGAGTCAATTCATCCTCTTTCTCGTCATCCAAATTAAATTCAAGGTCTGCCAGGATGCCCATATTTTCTTCCAAAAGATCAAGGCATTTTTTTACTGACTCGGGAAGGTCTTCATCCATCACAGAACCTAGAACGGGGTAAACTAAATGATTTGCTGTAGGTCGTAGTAAAAAGCGCCCTTATTGTGCGGCTTTTTCACGCAATGCAGGCATCACATGGCTTGCAAATTTATCAATAGAGCCAAAGTAATTCTTCCCCCAGAACCTAATTACAAAGTGATTTACGCCAGCTTTCATGAATCTTTCAAACGTTGGAATGATGTCTTCGGGGGTGCCTATCGCAGTTGACGAACGTGCAACGCCGTCAGGCAATTTTGTTGCAGCCTCTCTCATCTTTACAATCCAGCTCTGATCAGACATTGAATATTCTGTAAAGTATTTTACGAAATCAAATCCCTCGATTTCCTTTATTCCGTGAACGCGCAAAATTTCAGGCTTGAACAAACTAACTTTTACTGC
>JAQBHN010000092.1:0-11604 GCA_032127635.1 Nitrososphaerota archaeon | reverse complement strand
AGGACGGGCATTACCTTGATCTGCATTCCAAGCAATTTTGCCTCCTGGATAGTTAGAACATAGGTCCAATCCACAAATGTTAGTACTTGACCCATATTGCGAGGTTCCAGTACCGTGGCTTTTTAGAGCATCTGCATCTGTGAAATAGTTATTTCCCAAACCTGTTGTAAACAAGGGTAAAATTGCAAGAAGTGCAATGTATCTTAGACTCTTGTTCATAAATGAAAAATCATGATTTTAGTTTAAAAGAATTTGTCCAAATCAGACATTTGTCAGACAAGTTCTGAAAATCTGTTGCCGACATAATCCCAATTAACAACATTCCACCAGGATTCAACATAATCGGGTCTTTTGTTATGATATTTCAAATAATACGCATGCTCCCAAACATCCAAACCAAGTAACGGGAATTTTCCCAGAGTCCAAGGGCTGGTTTGATTTTCAGTGGCAATGATTTCAATTTTATGATATGTGGAATTGAAAACTAGCCAACACCAACCGCTTCCTTGAATTGCAATTGCCTTTTCAGAAAAAACTTTTTTAAAATTCTCAAAATTATCATAGTAAACGTCAATCTGATCTTCCAGTTGTCCGCCAGGCTTTCCATCGCCGTCAGGAGTCATCGTTTCCCAGAACAGCCTATGGTTTTCAAAACCGCCTCCAAAAAAGTTTATTGCGCTTCGTCCGGATTCAGGAATTGATTTCAAATCAGATAGAATTGAGGAGATGTATTGTGGATGAGATGCGCTGCCAACATCCGCAAGAGATTTGTTTAATCCGTCCACATATGCCTGATGATGTTTTTGATGGTGAATCTTCATGGTTTCAGCGTCAATGAATGGTTCTAGTTCTTCGTACCCGTAAGGCAGTCTTGGAAGTTCGTATCTGACCATAAATCAGATCAGCATAATCCACATATATTCTTCAAGTGCAAAGAATGATAAATCTTGAGGAACGTCTAGCAACATGAGAAAACTGGGAACTATTGATTTAGAAATTTTACACTTGGCAGTAAATGAAAACGGGACATTTAATGAGAACAACCTAGAGAATTCGGAATTAAAAAGGCTGGGAGTGGGGAAAATTCTAGATTCCCTTGCAACATTAAAAGATAGAAAGATGCTGTCGTTGAATAAAGACGGATCATTTTCAATTACAGAATTAGCAAGAGAGATTCTATGGAGCAAAAACATTCCAGCGTGGGCAAAGATCTTGCGATTATTGCAAATAAAATCATGCAGCATGGATCAGATCGAAGATATTTTAAAAATTTCAAGAAGTGAGTTGTCCGAAGACATTGAGAAATTGAGAAAAAATCAATTTGTGCTAATGTCGCCACAGAGAATAGATGAAAAAATAATCAGGGTGTATGAAATTCTCCCTGAAGGGGCGGAGAAAATTGACAAGACGGAAAGTGGGGGGTTTGACAATGTGGATTTCGGAGAGACAAAGCCGGAGATCGAAATTCTAAGCATTGTCGATGAAGTGATAAAAGAGATCCTGGATTCCCAATTAGAAGAAATGAAAAAAAATACAATTGTTGGGAAACTATCCAAACTGAAAAGCAAACTGGAAATCTAGTTGTGACAGTTAACCGCTAAATTGGAGATTGCTTTCACGCATTCTTTGCACGGACCAGGAATTTTGCCATTGATCAAGAATCATCATTCTTTTCAAAAGTCATATCGGCGCCCTGACACGACTCGCATTTTTCCAGTATGCCAAATTCATTCATGAACTTGCCCTTACCATCACATCTGAAACAATTCAATCAATCCTAATTTGCCTAGATGGGCATTAAGCTTTCCCAGCAATCCCAGATATCACGACTGCCGAGCGTCGGAGTTTGGAATTTATTCCCCGATAAATGAATGTGCTATCTTTTCTGCAACAGTAATCTTGGGCATGTCACACGGGGCAGTAATGCAATTGAAGGTTTCAAACTCATCAACGAATGGAATCAAGAAGACGGTCATCAACGCCAAAACAATTGCAATTGTCCCAATGATCAAAAGTATGAATTTCATACATCTGTGTTCAGGTCCATCCATTTAAAACGCTATTGAAAATTACTCAAAAAGCGCTCCAGACAGATTATTTTTAGTCCATGCATACGAGTGGCAGATCATAATTCTTGTCTTTCTGCCAGTCCAGATTATTTTGAGCGAATTTTATCTTGAATTTGAGCAAGAATGAGCTCCGCCTTGTCCTTATCCTCGTAATTTTCTGCGGATTCATCCATGATTGCATCAATCTCGTAGCTCTTATCCACCAAAATATTGGCAACGTGATCATCAAGGGTTCCCTGTCCAATCAAATAGTATGCAAACACGGTATTTTTCTGACCTATTCTGTGAAGTCTGTCTTCTGCTTGTCTGTGAATGGCAGGGCTCCAATCAAGTTCAGCAAAAATTACATATTTTGCCCTGGTCAAATTAATACCCACATTTCCGGCACGAATTCCAGCAATCATCAATTTTGATTCGCCTCTTTGGAATTTGTCTATTTCATCTTGACGAAATGAGTCAGTCTGCCCACCGATAATAGACACTGGGGAAAATTCCTGCAGACTGTCATGAAGTAATTTGTGAATCACCTTATGATGGCAGAATACGACAACACTTTCTTCAATCTCCATAATGTTTTTTACGAAATTAATCACATGGGGAACTTTTGCAATTCCTGCAATTTGTCTCTCACTTTGAATTGCCCTGTGATATGATGCGGATTTGATAAATTCAGAGTCGGCGTCTTTTTGCTCTGATTCAACCTTCTGCCAGATCTTATTCAGTTCCTCAAGATAGTAATCAGTATCCGCGGCAATGACCTCCTTGTAACGAACTTTGTCCTTGAGTTCTTTCAGAACATCTGATTTTTTTCTTCGAAGCATCACATGTTTTTGCAGCTCGTTTCTAAGAGACGCGCGCTTGTTTTCCAGAACAATCGCTTTGCCTTTTTCATTTACATAGCAAAAGTACTCACAAAACTCCTTGAAGCTTCCAAGCAGCCCCGGCTTTATGATATCAATGATTGGCCAAATTTCCGAGCCACGGTTGTAAATTGGAGTTCCAGAAAGACCAATCCTGTAAAGAATTGACGGCAGAGCGGCCAGTTTTTTCACAGCTTTGTATTTCTGGGTTGTTTTTGACCTCAAATTGTGTACCTCGTCACACACTATTGTCTTCAATCCCAATTTTGCCAAATCGTCATCTCTTTTGAAAAGTAGTTCGTAATTGATCAGGTAAATATCAGATGTTGGAAGTTCTTCGGATTTTCCAGTTCGGATCATCGTAACGCTTGGGGATTCAGATTCGATGATTCTGCCGTTCCGGCTTTTCTTCTTTAGGAATTTTTGAATTTCACGCTCCCAGTTGTTCAGCGTTACCAGCGGAGCAACGACGAGTATTGGAAACGTGTGTTTTTCAGTTGCAGCATAAGAAAGCGTTTGAACCGTCTTTCCAAGACCCATTTCATCAGCCAGCAATGCATTTCCAGAGGATTTCAGTAAAAAGTCCAATCCTTCTTTTTGGAAATTCAATAATTTGCCTCTAAACTGTTCGCCGGATTTAGCCCGCTTAAGTTTCAGCTTGATCGGAGGCAGGGTGGGCTTTGGGGCATATGTCTTGATAATTTTTCTTTGCCAAATGGATTTGGACAAAATTTCAAGTGGGTATCTGTCCATTATGAGTTTTAGTTGTTTTACAGTTTCAGTGTTATCAGGAATAATTATTTCGTTGATGTTTTCCCCGTACCATGCCTCTGTGACAAGTCTTGATATCATGCTGACTGCACGATCACCTGTAACTTTCCAGCTCCAGATTTTAGAGTATTTGTCAAGAACATACTCTAGCGTACCAATGTTTTCCATCGATGTCTCCATAATTTGTCGACAGAAAGTTTTTTTGCCTTATGAATCTTCATATTTTTCTCGATCATTAAAAAAGAAATTAAAATTCTACAAGAGTTAAAATATGATAATAGTTTGTACTTTAAGGGAGAATTTTCAAGGCAAATCCACAGGCGTAAAATAGTGAAAAAGCAGAGGTGTTCAGAGGATGCAGAATCCAACAGGCAAGAAAAACAAGATATTTCAATCAGAAATCAACCAGTATTGCAATTTGAAGGAGTCCGTACGGTTATGCCGATTGGAGTTTCAGGAAAAAATACCGCAATTGCGATTGGACAATCTTCAAAAATGAAATTCAAAGAAACGGCGGAAGATTCTCAGACTGATTCAAGACCCAGCAATTTTTTAACTCAACATACGTTTAAAATTCATCGAGTTTCAGATGAATCGTGGAGTTCATTCAAAACGAAGAACCTGATGTTAAAAAACCAATAATCATTGCAGCAATGCAAGACATGGGAAATGTCGGGAACATAGTCGTAAATTTCATCAACGAGTCGCTCGGAACAAAAACTTTCAGAACAGCAAAGACGTCATTTCCAACATACGTTATCGACAAAGGCGGGTACATTGACCTTCCTGACGAAGAATGGGAATACAGATGCGCCGAGGATCTGGTAGTTTTTGGAGGAGGAAAGGGCCAGCCCCAGAGCAATGACGAGCTAAACGCCTTGTGTCAGGATGTCATAGACGTGGCAAAGAAGTATTCTGCAAAGTTCATCTACACACTTGGCGGCTTTCACACCAATAGGATATTCGGCAACAGCCCAAAAACATACATCACCACAACGTCAATGGAGTTGACGAGCCATATGGAAGGACTTGATGTCGAAACCACCCCGCAAAGGTCAATCATAACCGGATTTAACGGGCTGATACTCGGGTTTGCAAAGAAAAATGAAATTCAAGGGATTGGGATGTACGGAGAATTAAACGAGCCCGAAATTCCCCAGTACAGATCAGCAATCAGCATCATCAAAACGTTAGAAAAACTGACATACAGGAAATTTGGGGACACAAGCCAGTTAGAAATCAGGGCTCAAGATATCGAAAGAAAATTTAAGAACTAATTTCAGTGTGACTTGCCAACTTCGTGGGATTCGGTATTCTCATCGTGGCAATCGCAGCTGCAGATATGAGTGCCGTGGTTATTCATACAATCGATACACTCAAAGTGCTTTCTTGTTTCACATGCCGCACAAATCATCCTAGGAATGCTAAGAAACGGGGGGATTTGAGTTTTTTCTATGTCTCAGTACTCGACTTCGCTTCGCTCAAGCAGACTGTTTGTCAGATCCACGTATCCCTGCGGATCAAGTTCTTTGGCAAATCCTTTATCGATGTTAATCAGATATATCGAATGAAGATGAGCGTTTAGGATATCATCGTATTTTATTGGGGGATTCTTGTAGTAGCGATCACACAGGTCCTTGATTTTCTGCACATCTTCCTTCTTACGTGCGTTGGGAGGCAGCAGAAAAATTTTAGAAATGGGCAAAATTCCAACCACAGGTGTCGCCAAAGAAAACTTTGAGCAATGCTGGCTATACCTTGCAATCTTGCTCATTATTCTTGCAGAAAAATAGTCTATCGTGTCCATTGCATGTTCCGGAGGAGTAAACCCGGTTTCGATTTCGATGATGGTGTTTCCGCCACCTTTTTTTGCGTAAATATCACATACAAGGATTTCAGAAACATCCTTTTCGACTTCGACTGCATAGCCCCTTGAAATCAGAGTGCTTGCGCATATCAGTTCCAAAACGGAGTGATTGATCTTTACCAGATTTTTTCTATACATTCCGATTAGTTGCTGCCCGACATAGTTCAGTTTAGAGACATCGTCTTCCCTCAGATTTTTAGAGAGTTTGTCAATCATCTCAAAAATATCATTTCTGAATTTTTCCAAATCCATGATTTAAGATAGAGCGGTTTCCGAGGTTTAAGAATATGTGGGGATTGTAAAATTGACAAAGCCCCAGTGTCCAAAAGAAGCAAAATTGCTCAATTAAAATTGAAAAATAGCGAAATTTTATTCATACTTTGTCTTAACTGTACAAATCAAAATGATTGCACGTGTATAGAAACAAGGCCATAGCCATAGGTTTGTTCTCATTTTTGATGTTATTCTCATCCATTCCAACTTCTGAGGCAGTACTTTGGCAATTCATAGTGGAATTAACCATGGAGAAAGGGGCAGTGTATCCTGGAGAAACCGTAGTTGTTACAGGCAGGGTGGTAAACCACGCATATGAGGCAACCAGAGGGGTGGAAGTTCTAATCAGGGCAGGATCAGACACCACCAAAGCGTTCACATCTCCTGATGGCACATTCAGAGGAGAATTTGTCAATTTTCAGAGAATTCCAGGGACATATACCGTCAATGCAATTGCAACATGGTATGGGATGACGGGGCTATCAAGTACTGAATTCCAAGTAAAAGGAGACAGCACACCGGTTTCAGCACTTCAGGAAAAACTATCAACGGACGAGGCAATAAAATACCTCAGTTCCAACGAAAGCGATTTTGAAAAAAATCCAATCGGCCAAACATTATTCAGATACTATCACGGTTTACTTGACGATTTAATCTCAGAGCAGAGAGAAGCAGGAGAGCCAAATGCAGAGCAGATATTCCTAGAACATCAGAGAATGATTGCCGAGGAGCTAAGAAATCAGGCAATAGAAGAGCGCGCCCCAGGTGCGGGAACATATGGAGGATATCAGTATGACGACTATATTGCAGGTCTAAATCCAAAAATCAAAGATTTGGTCATAAGCCAGTTGAATTTTACACAGAATAATTTTGCAGATGCCCAAAAAATCAAGGATGATGTTATTGCAAACGGAGGCACGTATGAAGACGCAAGACAGGCATATCTAGACAGACTGGCAATTCCAAAAGAAGTTCTCGAGCAATTTAATGAAAGATATTTGGCCGAGTCAGAAGACAGTTTGGAAGCAGAACAATCTAGCGAGTAATTGGCAAGTCATGCGCGCTCATCATATTCAAAATTCCATATTAAGAATCAGTAAAAACAGACATCCCGGTGCCATGCACTTCATGTGGCGGAAAAACGTATTCTGAGTCTTACGAGTCATCATTCGGCACATCCAAAAAAGAAGATGCCAGGTGTGCAAAGAATGCGATTTTGAGAGAGATTCAGAAGACTATTAAAAAAACTGTTTGCCGCGCATAGAAGCATCTTTCAAGGTTCTAAACAATTTTTAATCCAGATTAACGGGTAAAAGCGAAATGGAAGTATTTCACAAGCACGCATGCATCACATGCAAAAAAACAATTAGTGAGATTGAACGAATGGGCGCAGACATTGAAAAAAGAGATTTTTTCAAAGAGCCGTTTTCAGAGGCGGAGTTAAAAAAGATAATAAAAATGACGGATAAAAAACCGTCAGAACTTCTGAGAAAAAGGGACAAAATGTACAAAGAATTGGATTTGGAAAACAGTAAAAAAACAGACATTCAGATAATCAAATTGATGGTAAAGCATCCGGGATTGATTTTACGGCCAATCATAGTAACAAAAAACAAGGCATACGCAGGAAAAATAGAATTAAAAAAATTGAAGTAAATCAGTCAGAATTTCCTTCCATGAATATTCTAATTGCCTCCAAGTGAGAGCAGTTAGCCTTCAGCCCCTTTCCGTGATGAAATTTGTAGAAATTTTTGAACCCAGGGCATTCGCAAGTGTCAGACGTTACAAAGTATGATTTTTCAGGATCAGATGAAGATTTTATTTGAAACAAATTGTCTTCGATTTTTGCCACGCCCCCACTCTCAACAAGTTTTTTGGCTTTTCTAATGGTATTGGCACTCATACAGAATCAAACAAACCCCAAAGTTTTATCTGTTATTTATCATAACTTCATAAAATATTTAAATAATTTGATCGCCTACACATGCAGACGAGAGACTTGCTTTTCTGCCCAGGTTAGGCCTAGAATTCGTTTCACTCTCGTCGTTTTAAATTATATTCTGGACTCGGCCTATTTTCCCAGAGTCCAGTTCGACTTTAATTCCGTGAGGATGTAAATTGCTGGAGGTAAGAATTCGCCTTACCTTCCCGTCAGTCAGTTTTCCTGTACGCTGATCTTGCTTTTGCACTATCTGCACCGCAGTCCCAATAGCAATTTTGTCCCTCGACGGAATAGCACCCATATTGTTTGGCAACAATGAAAGATTCTAAATCTTTGTTTTATAAAATAAAAGAGTTTTGAAAATTACTCAAAACGGTATTTCTAATTTTGTTTGTGGTTTTGGAAGCAATCTCTGCAATAAACAGGTCTGTCTTCTCGTGGTTTGAATGGCACTTGACATTCATTTCCACAGTCCCCACATTTTGCGTCATGCATTTCACGTGGTCTGTCGTCTCTATTACCAAATCTAGAGCCTCTATCTCCACCAAATCCGCCAGATCTTCCACCGCCAGATCTTCCGCCAAATCTACTACCACCTTCTCTTGGTGCAGGTTTATGATTTTGGAAGCAATCTCTGCAATAAACAGGTCTGTCTTCTTTTGGTTTGAATGGCACTTGACATTCATTTCCACAGTCACCACATTTTGTGGTGTGCATTTCTCTGTCTTCTCTATTAAAGGACATATCTTTCAAAATAACTATATTATCGTACAGTAATAAACTGTGGGAAAAACATCTATTGTTATAAACTGATTATCTGCCTTCAGGTTATTGGGTATGAAAAAGTATGTTGCCACAAGAATGGCGACAATGTTCGGGGTTTTGATGGTCACCCTCCTAATTACAATCGCATTAGTAGGCTCCAACATGGACATTATTCTAAAGCAGGGAATCGTCTTTCAGGTAAGATCAGAGATAACAGAAAACCCAGCCATCGCCGAGAGTTTCTCGTCAGTTAATGAATTCGAGGACTTTATTCAAAGTCAGATCAGGCAAAGAATAGAGGTTTTAGGGCTTGATGAGCCATGGTATTCACCTCAAAGAATCGGAGTGACCATGTACAAGATAATGTTGCTGGATTTTGGACATGCGACATTTCTCACCAGCGACGAAGGATCTTCGGATGTAAGAGACATATTATTTGAAAAGCTTCCGAGAACAGTTTTGCTGTTCACCACAGCAACCATAATCATATCGATCATCGGAATTTTTCTAGGCGCCTTGTCAAGCAGCAAGGTAGGATCAGGCATTGACAGAATCACATCCAGTTTTGCAATAATCAGCTCCAGTTTTCCCGTATGGTGGATAGGAATGTTGATGATATTCCTATTTGCATTCACATGGCAGATATTTCCTGCAAGAGCAACGCCAGACATACCATCAACAGACCCGGCATACATCGGATCTTTGCTGTACCACATGGCATTGCCGCTGATTACAATTGTAATGATTGGGTTTGGATCATGGGCCTATCTGGTAAGAAATTTCATGGTAGGAATAATGCAAGAGGACTTCATCATGGCAAAAAAAACTATAGGGGTCAAACAAAAAAAGATAATCTATACCCACGCATTAAAAAATGCAGCCCCGCCAATTGTCACAATATTGGCACTGAGTTTGTCAGGATCTCTCGGAGGAGCAATCATCACAGAAGCTGTTTTTGACTGGCCAGGAATGGGAAGATTGTATTTTGAAGCAATCACAGTGATGGACCTGCCAGTGATTATCGGTGCAACGTATCTGCTTACAGTGTTTTTCCTGATCAGCATATTCATTGCAGATTTACTTTACGGCTATTTTGATCCCAGGGTGAGGACAGGCCAATGAGCAGCATCACCCCCCAGGAAATAAAGCAAGAATTCATGAAAAGCAAGATGGGGATTGCAGGCATTACAATTCTCTCAATTCTTATCCTAACATCAGTCATTACAATAATCAGCATTCCTGTCGAAACATTTCAAGAATGGAACAATCCAGGCAATTGGATTTCAAACCCAAAAGTCGCGGTTCCAATTTGGGTAAATGTCTTCATGGCTGAAAAAATTCCCGAACATAGAATTTTAGACAGTCCCAGCATAGAAAAGGCAACAAACGGAGAAATAAGCCTAGTATCACATCAGTTCGGATTAAATTTTGAGTATGATGATTTTCCAAACGATTTCATCTATGAATTTGCCTCAGAATATTCTGGTTCGCCCCTGCTACAAATGTCAGTGATCAGGCCAGACGGGATTGAGCTAGATTTACTGACAACGTCACTCCCGTACGCTAACGGGAAAACAACGCACAGTGAAAGAATTTTCTCCACAGATGATTCGATTAAGAAGAATCTGGCACTGCAGTCAGAAAAGTTCAATTTTGCATTTGAAAGACTGTCGGCAGAAGACATTGTTTTTTCCAAAATTCAAACAAACGAGCCTCTAAAAGGAAATTATATTTTTTCTGTCGACATGTATGGTGTAAGTTCCGAGAACCAAATTCACGAGTCAAAATTAATCATCGGAGGTAAAGCGTTTGGAATAATGGGGACGGATGAATTGCGGCGAGATTTGGCAATAGGACTGCTGTGGGGAACGCCGCTTGCATTGTTTATCGGGCTGGTGGTGTCAATTGCATCCGTAGTCATGGGGCTGCTTTATGGAGTGTATGCAGGATACAAAGGCAAAAAAACAGACGAAGCAATGATGAGACTCAACGACGTCATCTATGCTCTGCCGGCATTGCCGTTTCTGATCATACTGTCTGTGACGATTAGCAATAGCATATTTTTGATGGTCGGGTTTTTGATGATTTTTGGATGGGTGGGCATAGCAAAGGTTGCCAGAAGCATGTCACTTCAGATTAAAACAAGAGGGTATGTAGATGCGGCAAACATGATGGGTCAAAAAGATTCCAAAATAATTCTCAAACACATTGTTCCGCAGCTACTGCCATATGCATTTGCCAGCATTGCAATTTCAGTTCCCGCCGCAATTACCACAGAGGCTGGACTCAGCTTTCTAGGATTGGGAGATCCGTCATTTCCCACATGGGGACAGATTCTGCATGACGCTAACACGTTTGGTGCTGCAGCTAGAGGGCTGTGGTGGTGGATTATGCCACCAGGTGTGATGATAGCCATTACAGGTCTTGCATTCGTGTTCATAGGAAATGCGCTAGACGCAATAGTCAATCCAAAGTTAAAGCGGTAATAGAACTAGAGTGCGAACTTTCGAATCAATTCAATGGCGGCGTCATTCAGTTTTATAGAATAGCATGACGAGTCCGCGTCATTGATTGCTGCCAAATTGTTGGCAAATACTTTTTTGCTGTGACCGCCGTAAGATGCTTTGTCAGATTCGTCAAAACAGATAGACATTTGTTTCATGTTCAGGTTATTTTTTAAAAGAAAAGCGATGAACTTTTTGTAGTTTTCAGTGCTAAACCAATCCATGTTTTTTTCCTCACTTATTCCAATCCAGATCTCAATAGAGTTTTGGTATAGGGCTTTTTTTCTTAATTCTTCTAATATCAATAATATTCTCAATTCTATCGGTTATTTATGAAATTACTTTTACAGTGTTGGTCTATCTGCACCCAATACTTTTGTACATGCTTGAAATATCAGTTAGACAAATTATGACTGAGACATTATTCATCTTGAAATATTCTTTGTGTCAAGTGTACTTTAGACTATGTTAGATGGCGTTAGAAATTGATCAAAAGTCTAGAATTTGTTAATTTTTTACTAGGTTGATTAGATATTTTTCCGTTCCAAATAGA
>JAQBHN010000091.1:0-3576 GCA_032127635.1 Nitrososphaerota archaeon | reverse complement strand
AAAACAGCAGTGATCATTAAAATTCAAAAGGCGAATAGAGTCTGCGGACACACCTCCAAAGGAAAACGACAGCAGAGTCATCCAGAGGGCAGCCATACACGGTTCTGAAAAATAGAGAAAATCAAGATGTGGTGACGATTAAAGGATTTGTGAAAAATAGTGTCCAGGGAGACAGGAAACGTCGGATCTGATTTCAGAGACGAAGATTAGGTAAATCGTGTATAAAATAAATTATATTTTGCTAGTAAAGAGGCTCCCCTTTTTCCCATGATAATTCAAAAAATGAATTCATCATATCGACCAGGGTTTCAGAATCAGACCACCATGCAAAAGTTTGTCGTGTTGGATGTGTGGCATTCCTCATAAAAATTAGAACTTCTTTTTTGTCATTTACAATGAAACATTTGTTTTCAGAGTTTGACGGAAGAGCTTTGACTTGCTTGGAATCAATATGAGATAAGAATTCCGGAGTCTTGTTTAAAGGTGAGACAACCATTTTGAGGTTAGTTGTGGAATTTTCAATCCAATCAAATATGTCTGAATGATACAGTCTAAGCAAATCAGAAACAGTGCCGTAAATTCTAAAATCTTCAGAACTTGAATTTATCATCTCTTTTATTTTGTTAGTAATTGGTCCAGCTCCATGCAACAACTGCATTTTTTCAGATTTGGATTCATCAGTTTCAACTGCAAAAAATGGTATTTCTTTCCACATCTCAGAAAGGGACTCTTCTTTATCTGCTAAAACATCAATTCTCTCTTGCTCTTGTCTAATCAGCGTCGAAACGGCCTCCCTCATATCCATTGCATTGTATTTAGTAGGATGTGATAACTCTGCAACAACTAATCCCATGTTTTGAAGGGAATTAACCAAATGATATGTTTCAGTTCGAGGCAATTGTAACGCTTTGGCAATCTCAGATGCAGTCTTTGAACCGTACTTGCCAAGATAGATGAAAACTTTTGCCTGACTTTTTGTGAGCCCAAAATTAATTAATTCATTTCTAATTTTTTCAAGTGTAAGTTTATGCCGATACATTGCAGTGTCGGATTCATTGTCAAACAGATTGATTTGCTTTTCATTTACCATCTGTAACCAAATATTGTTACAATGTACGGTTATAACGATGTTGTCAGTTTGTCATGACAGATAGTAACAAACAAGAGTCAGAAAAATCATGAAATCGAGGAATGTCATATCATTTCATTACAAAATAAGGTTCAAAATAGGCACAAGTTTCAATTTTTAAAATTGTAGATCCAGTCAATAGCCTGATTAAAATTAGATTGAAACGAGGAAAAGGCATGAAGGCAAGATTTACTGGAAAATGCGTCGAATGCGGTGACGTCATTAAATCAGGCAAGGAGATTTTAAAAAACTCCAAAGACCAATGGGTTCACAAGGCTTGCTGCGATTTGGAAGAAGAATTACCATAATCAAAAAACTAGTGCAAATTAATAACAAATTTTTTAAAGGACTTTGAAAAAGTGAGGATGCAATGAATTCAAAATCAAGCATGTTGCTAATCGCATCAATGGTGGCAGTATTTGTAATAATGATGGTGCCGGGAGAAATTTCTGCAGACTCAAACCAAGTTACAGTAACCCCAATTGATGAAAAAACCAGTTTGGAGGAAACAGTCACCACAATGTACGTACCTAAAGATAACAAATTGCCGTGGGGGACTGTCAGAGGTGGAGCATCAGATGTGGTTGAAAGGTACCCAATAATCATCCAGTTCTACAAAGGAGAGGATCCAGTTCACTTTGCCCAAGTAGATGCGAAAGGGGATGGCTCTTACGAATACAAATTCAGAGTAAGAAATGTGGATTTGGAAACAGGCGAGGCAATCAACATCTTCGAAGGAAATTACACGGTGAAAATCTACAAAGTGATTCCAAATACCAACGATTTGATTTAATCAACGATCATTATTTTCATAGAATTCATATACTGAATACCTAAACGAAGAGCTAGAAAATGAGTAAGAACTTTTGGCACGACATAGAATCAGGCAACGATGTTCCAGAAATTGTCAATGTCGTTGTAGAGATTCCCAAAGGCTCCATGAACAAGTACGAATATGACAAAATACACTACATTATAAATTTAGACAGAGTGTTATTTTCAACATTTAATTCCCCCGGAGATTACGGCTTGATTCCTCATACATTGTCTGATGACGGGGACCCGCTTGACGCACTGGTACTAGTTACAAATCCAACATATCCAGGAATTCTAATCGAGGCAAGGCCGATAGGACTGCTGCAGATGAAAGACGATGGGGAGATGGATGACAAAATCATTTGTGTTGCAACAAATGACCCACGATATTTGCACACCACTGATATTACTAAAATTGAGGATCACTATCGCTCGGAAATCGCCCACTTTTTCCAGGTTTACAAAGATCTGGAAGGCAAGAAAGTGGAAATTTTGGGATGGAAGTCTGCAAAAGAGGCCAAAGTGGTAATCATTGAATCGATAAAAAGATACAAAGACACTTTGAAAAAATATTAGAATGCAAAAAGAATGCGAACATTTTTTCCCCCTGAGAAAAATATCTCAAGAGGCAAAAAATTGCGAAGAGTGTGACAAGGAGCACCTCCCCGTGGTTGCACTTCGGATGTGCTTGGCATGCGGACATGTGGGTTGCTGCGATTCATCAATCGGCAAACATGCAACAAAACACTTTGAGGAGACGGGGCATCCGGTAATGCAGGCAGTTCCAGAAAAAATTTGGAAATGGTGTTACATTCACGAAGAATATTACTGAGTTGGAGATATTTTCAGAATAAGGTTTTCAGAATACGGTACTAATCGTAAACCATCAAGTCTTTTTCTTCAAGCAAGGCATGAATCTGGTTGACTGAGCGATGTACATCTTTTTCAAGTTTTGCCCCGACACAGACCAATTTGCCTGATGCAAAAATTAGGATTACTGTTTTAGGATCAAGCATTCTGTGAATCAGTCCAGGGAATTGCTCCGGTTCGTACATGCTTCTAGGAAGTGTTCTGGCGGCCTGCTCCAAGTTTACTTTGCCCCCAAGATTAATCGAAGATACGATGTTCTGAATTGAAACTATAGGATCATTCTTGATTTTGATTTTGCCTTTTCTTAGAATTTTCACCACTTCAAAAACTGCAGTCTCTGCCAATTCCTGAGACTTTGCGCCTGTGCACACCATCTTTCCCGAGCCAAAAAGCAGTGTTGCAGTCTTTGGACTTTTCAGTCTGAAGACGGCGCCAGGGAATTGTTCAGGGTGGTACTCAACTGCAGGAAATTTTTTAGTGATATCTACAAGGTCTAATTTTTGCTCAATCGTTGCAGAGGCCACCACGTTTACAATTGCAATGATAGGTTTAGTTTGAGTCATGTTTTCATTTGCCTCCCAACACATCCATGTTTTGGTCTAATCGCAAGCCTTTGTATCTATTTCTAATTGTCACTTCTGTAACATTTGCCGCCTCTGCAATGTCTCGCTGAGTTTTGTCCTCGCCATTTTTCACGCAAGACAAGTACAATGCAGCTGCTGCCAATCCCATCGGATCCTTTCCGGCAGACTCCTCATGTG
>JAQBHN010000090.1:0-6736 GCA_032127635.1 Nitrososphaerota archaeon | reverse complement strand
ATATAGTCTACGTTTGCACCCTTTAGATGATCAACACTATAGCTATCAACTAATAGTTTGATACCAGTTTCTTCCATTACTAAGTCATCTTCTTCGGGTGCTTTTTCAAAGCCCATTCCATAAGATAGACCAGAGCAGCCTCCACCTTGAACATATACTCTAAGATATTCAGGGGATTCTGCCTCTTCTTTCATGAATTCGTGGATTTTTTCAGCTGCTTTTGCAGTAACGGTAACCATCTTTTGTGTTTGTTCAGTTGCCATAATGAAGTAAAATACTGTTTCAAATTATAATAAGCTTTTCCCACGCAACACACTAGTAATTCAGGAAATAGTAGCCGTTTTACCGTAATTTTCAGCAGTATGCAAAATGTTTGGCCAGATCGCCAGAGGTCAGAATTCCAACAACATTGCAATCATCAAAAATAGGCAGTTTTCCAACATTTCGGGCAGACATCAGATGAATTCATGTGCACAGAGTTTGCACAGATGTGCATTTCAAGGGATTGACAGAATTTCAGTTATGGTAATCATGTTCATCAAAATCAGAGCCTAGAGATACAGATAAAATTACGGTGGCGTCAGTGGTTTGAAATTGCAGCTCCTTGTCAGGCAAGAAGCTGAGAAACACCTGTGTCAGCAATTGTTCGGTAAATACAGACCATTTCAATCCCAACTCATGTTGAATTAAAAATGTGTGCATGTCACCTTCCACACGATGGTCAGAATTCATTCCCGATGCTCGCATGTAATCCTCCAATGTTTCAACACATCGTTTCAAATCATACCCTCCTTTGATAAACAGCACGGTGTCCTTAATCATAGGAAACATCAACGTGATAATTTCATCAATGTCCTGTCCTTCCAATTCCACCCCCAGCGCTTCAAGAATTCCCTTAGGTACTGGAATCATTCCAATTTTGCCGGAGAATCTATCCCATCGAACATATTTTTCCATTATCTGTCGGACCAGAACGTTTTGTGAAATGCCTTTTTGTGCAGATTCGGTTTCCAGTTCAGTGACAAGTTTTTCTGGAAGTCTATAGGTAATGCTTCGGGTGGATTCCTTTTTTGAGGAATGAATTTGTCGTTTTGCAGAAGTTAAATTTTCATCCATCATTTTTAGTTCAAGCAGAAATTCTCAACAATCAGTTGCGCGTGTGTTTGGCACAAGCTCGACAGACGTTACCTCCAGATCACATTTTAGCGAAATAGATTTTACTCTGCTTTTGTATAAAAAGTACTTTTTTCCATCTTGATTAATTGAGCCAGAAATGGCAAGTAGTTTTGCGTCATACAGGGTCTGTAACCGCCTATAGACAGTGCTGATAGGAATTTTCTTTTCGCCGGATATTTCCATCGCAGATTTTGGTTTTTCCAGAGTATTATGGAGGATTGACTTGCAATATTTATCAGCAAGGATTTCCAAAATGACTTGCTTTCGTTCATCGTCCACGATTTTTACAGACTGAACTAATTCTTGCATAAAAAAACAGGTTCAAAATCAGATATAACGTATTAGAATGCACTGCAAGACAAAGCATGCACCAAAATAACTACCACGAACGGATGATTTCTAATTGTTTTGCCTGAAATATTATTTTACAAGGATTGAGCCTTTCATCCAAGGGTGAAGGGTGCAAAAATAATCCAATTCCCCAGGCTCATCAAACGTATAGCTCCACGTACTTCCTGATTGAATGAATTCAGAATCAAATGTTTTATCAACATCAGTTACAGTATGTGCAACAAAATCATCATTGGACCAAATTACTGTAGTTCCAGAATCAATTTCAATTGCTAAAGGGCTGTAAGATTCCACAACATCTGGATTCCAAGAATCCTTTACAATTGATACCTGGTTAGTTTGAACTTTGATGGCGTCAATGACTTTGGTTTCACCTAAATTCTCATAGGAGATTATCTGCGGTCGTTCTAAAGACATTATCAAGTCTTCTTGCCATTTTATCATCGAGTGGCTTCCCTTATTGTTGCTCGGAGTTTGAATGGCCAACAGCGATGAGTCATCTTCAAGCACTTCGATTATCGCCATAGAACCGCGTTCTTCTTGTATGCCATGAACATGGAAAAGGTATCTTCCCGGTTCATCCCACTGCGCTTCAATTATCGCAGTATCCCCATTTCCAATAAGATGGGTTTGTGCAAAGTATGGCTCGTTCCATAAAATTCCAGACGGATACACTTTGAAAATTGTACTGTGTACGTGAAATGGCGACTGCATCACCCCTCCAACTCCGGCCACGTAAAATCTAGCCAATTCCCCCTTTACGACTTGAATTGGATTATCCATGTATTGGTTGGCGTATCCGTTAATCATGTAATATTCTGTAAAGTATTCTAACGCATTATTTGGATCAAACTCACTCAGAGTGAAGAAGAACTCTCGTGCAGGCTCCATCGGACGTATGGCAGGATCAATAATCATTGCGCCAAACATTCCCATTCGTACATGCTCAGATGTTGGAAACGCGTGGCAGTGATACATGAACAGACCGGATTCCTTGGCTACAAAGTGATACGTGTATTCGTCCCCAGGCATTATCTGTGGAAACACGCCGTCGTTTGCAGAATCGTGGGTTCCGTGAAAATGAATGGTGTGGGCATAAGGTGTTTCATTTACAAATTTTACCGTGACATCATCACCCTCACTGAATCTAAGTGCGGGTGCAGGAACGGTTCCATTATACGTCCACACGGTAGATCTTACCCCTGGAGACACTTCAATTTCTGCGTCTTGGGCGATTAGAGTATAAAATAATGTTTGAGGATTTTGATTTTTGAATTTCGGATAAGTGTCTGCAGACTCTGCATCGGTGATTTGAATGGAAGGGGAATCAATAAACGCGACAAGGGCAATGCTAAAACCGATAACCACACCAATTACAATATACAAAATATTCATTTGTTTCATAAATATACAAATTTTTCCAATGGATGGTTATTAAATCAATGGCGATGTTATCACGGGTGATTTTTAACTTTGAAAATACTTTCAAAGAGCGGCAGTCTGCTGCAGCCGCTCATCCTGCCCACACATTGTAGGGTTAGTTGCAGTAGAGTTTGAGAACTCTATCTTTTTTTAATTAATAAAATAAAGAAGAAATTAGAAATAGCTATTTCTTTGACTTGTTTACAAATGCCGTCATACGCTCTTCCCTGTCAGGGTGAGTAAAGCAATTTCTCCAAGCAAGAAGTTCGATTGCAAGACCAGTGTCAAGATCCGCATTTCTTCCCTTGTTGATTGCTATTTTGGACATCTGAACACCCATTGTAGAGTTTCCAGCGATTTGTTGGGCCATTTTCAGGGCTTCTTCTTGCAGTGATGCAAGAGGGACTACTTGGTTTACAAGGCCGATTTCCTTGGCCTCTTCTGCTTTGATCATCTTACCCGTGTAAACAAGTTCTTTTGCCTTTGCTATTCCCACGATTCTCATCAATCTTTGTGTACCGCCCCATCCTGGAGGGATACCGATTGTTACTTCTGGTTGACCTAGTCTGGCAGTGTCTGCTGCTATTCTAATATCACATGACATTGCAAGCTCGCAACCTCCACCCAAGGCAAAACCGTTAACTGCCGCAATAGTTGGCTGTCTAACCAATTCAACAGTTGCAGTAACAAGCTGACCTGTCTTTGCATATTCGACTGATTCGTCTGCGGAGATCTTTGACATGTATTCGATATCTGCTCCAGCAGAAAATGCCTTTTCTCCCTCGCCAGTCAGAATGATAACTTTGACATCATCATTACGGTTTAGTGCCTCAAAAGTTTTGATTAGTTCTTTTGCAACATCAATATTCATGGCATTGAGTTTGTCAGGCCTGTTAATTTTGACAGTACAAATGCCATCAGAAGTAGATGTGGTAACTAGTGACATGTTAATTTGCCAAGTGATATAGGAATTAAATGTTCTCTATTTTCCGAGTACTTTGCCCCATTGAGCTAACGCAGATGCTGCCGCAACCCAGGTTCTAAGATCCTGATAAACCGGGACATTGTGCGCCTCAATCAGTTTTATCATTTTTTCAGTATATGGCCCACCGTTACCTCCGGCAAGGATGGGTTTCTTATTTTTCTTTGAGAGATCATCAAGATAGCCGACAATTGTTTCCTCAAGCGGATCATCTTGGAAGACAAACCACGGCATAGCGATATCAATATTGTTTTCATCCAGGAATTGCTGAATGACAAATCTATAATCATCCGCAGTTGCACCGCCGCCTACATCTGCCGGATTGCCGTTATGAATGGGGACGGTAGCTGGAAAATGATCCTTAATATTTTTGGCAATTTGTGGGGAAAGTTTTCCTATTGTGAGACCTAATCGTTCCAATTGATCAATTCCGCCAATCATTGGACCAGCACCGTTACTTGTCATGGCAACACGGTTACCCTTTGCAGGAGGCTGCCATGCTAGCGCCTTTAGGACTCCAACTAGTTCCTGATAACTGTCAACTGAGATAATTCCTGCTTGCTTGAATGCACCCATAATCATTGCGTTTGAGCCTCCAAGAGAGCCTGTATGTGATGCAGCCTGTTTTGCACCTGCAGCAGTCCTGCCACTCTTCCAAATAACGATAGGTTTCTTTGCCTCTTTCATTACACGTTTGGCAGTATTGATGAATTTTCTGCCGTCACCGAATCCTTCAACGTACAATCCAATTACTTTGGTTTGAGGATCATTTGCAGCATACCATATCATGTCTGCCTCATCGACATCAGAACGATTTCCAAAACTGATCATTTTTGATAAACCGAACAAATCAGCGCTTTCCAACATACTGATTCCCATGGTTCCGCTTTGTGAGAAAAATGCAACAGGACCTAATTTTGAACGTACCATTCTTTCTTGCCCTTGGAATGCGCAGTCAAGTCTATTTGCGGCATTAAACATTCCAATGCAGTTAGGACCGATTACACGAATTTTGTGTTTTATTGATAATTCTTTTACCTTAGCTTCCATTGCAGCCCTGTCACCGCCAAGCTCTTTACCGCCACCAGAAACGATTACGACGTTGTGAATTCCTTTCTCAGCACAGGTCTCCATGATTGGCCCGCATGCCGAAAGATCAACACAGACAACAACCAGATCTATCTTGTCTTCTATTGCATCCAATGACGGATAACACTTGATTCCGAGAATCGATGTTTGTTTGGGATTAATCGGGTATACTTTGCCTTTGTAATCCTGTTTTCCAAGTGCATCAAGTACAGAATTGCCAATCTTTCCAGGGGTTGCAGATGCTCCAACTAGTGCAACAGACTTTGGAGTAAAGAATGACTCCATCGAGGTAATGTTTGGTTTTTCTTTTGAAATTGAATTCTTTCTTAATTCGTTATTTAGAATAATTTTTGCGTCCACTACAAAGTAAGATTTAGGATATACGATTACGGGGTTAAAGTCAATACTGTTAACATAGTCTGCATTGTCGACCCCCATCTTTCCAATTTGAACAAGTGCATTTGCAACCATGTTTATGTCAATTGGGGCACTGCCACGGAATCCCTTGAGGAGTTGTGAGCCTTTCAGTTCATTGAGCATTGACTTTGCATCGGATGTCGTAATTGGAAGCATTCTAAATGCAACATCTTTGAAAACTTCAGTCATTATGCCACCCAATCCAACCATGATCATTGGACCAAACTGTGGGTCATTTTGAATACCAACTATTAGTTCAACTCCTCCTTTTGGAACCATCTTCTCCAAAAGAATTCCTTTTACATCGACACCTTTTTTCTTGGATAAGCGACCATACATGTCAGTAAATGTTTTTTTAACATCGGCTACATTTTCTAATCCAACTTTAACTCCACCAACATCAGTCTTGTGTAAAATTTGTGGCGATACTACTTTCATTACAAGCGGAAAACCGATTTTCTTTGCTTGTTTTGCCGCCTCTTCAGCAGATGTCACTAGTGCATAAGGTGGGACTTTAACGCCATAAGTTTTGAGAATATTTTTTGATAATTCCTCAGTGATAACTTTGTGATTTGTTTGAATAGTGTCCTCAAAAATTTTACTAACAACAGTCATCGTTCGATCGATAAAATTAGAATTAAGTATATTAAACTTTGGTCAAAGGTCAAATGATAATTTGAAATTGTTGTAAAAAATATTCATATTTGATTTCACAGTTGGAATATTTTCAATTATTTCTGAGCGAATTTTTTGCGGATCGATGTAAGGTATTTTTTGTAATTTTTCTTCCGTATTATCAAGCCACAAATTCACCATTTCCTCGTTTACCTCCAGATGAAATTGCAGACCTACTGCACTCTTGTATTGAAATGCCTGGTTTTCGTAATGCTCAGACGAGGCCAGTCGGACGGAGCCTTCAGGCAAGTCAAATGTATCACCATGCCAATGAAACACAGTGAACGGGTTTTTGAAACCACTGAAAAGAGGAGATTCGCTGCTAATTTTCAAATCATGGTAAAAACCAATTTCCTTTTTTGGTCCGCCATACACTTTGGCACCAAATGTTTTAGCAATTAATTGTGAACCTAAACAAATTCCAAGTACAGGAATATTTTTTTCCACAGAATTTTTAATTAATTGTTGTTCAGCGTTTAAATATGCTAAATCATCATTTGCACTTTCAGGCGCACCTAAAATTATGATTAGAGAAAAATCTATGTCTGGAAGTTTTTCATGTTTTGCATTTACAGATGTGATTTTAAATCCATCATTTTGTAAAAGTTCACCCAAGTATCCAGA
>JAQBHN010000089.1:0-4431 GCA_032127635.1 Nitrososphaerota archaeon | reverse complement strand
ACGGAGAACATCCTTTCGGGAGTAGAGAAATCAAGACCGATACTATCCGAGAGCGGAATTAATACGCCGGAGGATATCCAGTATCTAAAAAAGTGCGGCGCAGACGCGTTTTTGATAGGTTCAAGCATAATGAAAAGTGGCAACATTGAAGAGCAAGTAAAAAAATTGGTGAATGCGTATTGAAATATCCTAAAAACGGCAGATTCGGAGAGTTTGGTGGAAAGTACATTCCAGAAACTCTAGTTCCTGCAATCGAAGAATTGGAAGAAAACTATCTCAAATTTAAAAACGATAAAGAATTCAAAAAGGAATTGGACTACTATCTCAAAGTCTATGCCGGAAGACCCACACCGCTATACTATGCAAAAAACTTGTCAGAAAAATTGGGAGGGGCCAAAATATATCTTAAACGAGAAGATCTGCTCCACGGAGGGGCTCACAAAATAAACAACACCCTAGGCCAAGCATTGCTTGCAAAAAAAATGAACAAGAAAAGGATCATCGCAGAAACAGGCGCAGGGCAACACGGAGTTGCAACTGCAATGGCATGCGCAGCATTAGGAATGAAGGCCGAAGTCTACATGGGGTACAGGGATACGATAAGACAAAAACAAAACGTGCTTCGAATGAATATGCTCGGGTGCAAAGTTCATCCAGTCAAATCAGGCTCTAAAACACTCAAGGACGCAATTAACGAGGCAATTCGTGACTGGATTACAAACGTGGAGAACACATACTATTTGCTAGGATCTGCAGTAGGCCCACACCCATATCCTGTAATGGTGAGAGACTTTCAAAGCGTGATTGGGAATGAGATCAAATCACAGATGAAGAAGATTAGCAACAAAGCCCCCGACACGGTAATTGCGTGTGTCGGTGGCGGTTCCAATGCAATTGGAACATTCTATCCGCTAGTCGATTCAGATTCAGAAATCATCGGCGTGGAAGCTGCAGGCCACGGATTAAAATCAAAAATGCATTCAGCGACATTGTCTGCTGGAAGTAAAGGAGTGCTGCATGGAATGATGACGTATCTGCTCCAAGACAGCGAAGGCCAGGTTACAGAGACACATAGCATTTCAGCAGGATTGGATTATCCGGGAGTCGGCCCCGAGCATTCGTATTATAAAGACACTAAACGCATAAAATATCATTCAGCAACAGACGCAGAGGTAATCGACGCATTTCTATTGTTGACCAGAATGGAAGGAATCATTCCAGCTTTGGAATCATCTCACGCAATTGCAGAGGCAATCAAGGTTGCAAGAAAGAGCAAGAAATCGGAGTCAATCGTAGTTACTCTTTCCGGAAGAGGTGACAAGGACATCGAAGAGGTACAAAATTATTTGAGAAAACATGTCAAGAATTAAAGAAAAGTTTGCAGAGCTGGAAGCTAAAAACCAAAAGGCGTTGATATCTTACATCATGTCCGGATTTCCAAATGAGAAAGCGACCATGTCCACAGTAAGAGGGCTAGTGAAAGGCGGAGCAGACATTATTGAGCTAGGATTTCCATTCTCAGACCCACTTGCGGATGGGCCTGTAATTCAAAATGCAAGCACCGTTTCGCTAGAAAGGGGAACAAACATTGCAAAGTTTTTCAGCCTTGTAAAAAAAATCAGAAAAGAAACAGACATTCCATTGGTCCTAATGACTTACACCAACATACTATATCACAAAGGGTATGGGAAATTCATTTCGGAGGCCAAAAAGGCAGGAATTGACGGATTCATCCTTCCAGACATGTCAATCGAGGAATCAAAAGAATACCTGCAGGCTGCAAAAAACAAAGCAGATACGATATTTCTAATCTCGCCAAATACAAGTAAAACAAGAGTTCAAAAAATATCCAAAGCATCGTCAGGATTCTTGTATCTTGTCGCAGTGTTTGGCACCACAGGGGTAAAAACTGGAATTAAAAAATACACGCTTGATGCAATAAAGCAGGTTAAAAAACAAACCAGGGGGAAAATTCCAATAGGGGTAGGATTTGGAGTTTCAACGCCAGATGATGTGAGAAAGTACATCAAAGCGGGGGCAGATGCAGTAATTGTTGGAAGTGCATATTTGAAATTAATTGAAAAAACACCTCAAAACCAACTTGAATCCAAGATTGCGTCATTTACAAAAAGTCTCAAAAAACAAACAGTTCTCTAAAAACAACACGTCAAAGTTGGCGGTCAAACAGACAAAAGTTAATCGAGGTGAACCCAATTTTTGTCATGGCCGCCAAACTAGAAGTTCTCACAATACAATGCACGGAGAGAAATAAAACAAAGACGGTTTCAATACCAAAAATTTATTTGAAAAGCGGGCAAATTATTCACAGTTGTAAGGATCGGGGCTATTTGAAAATTAAAAATTTAGAGCGAGCCAAAAACAACGTGGACACAAGACCCACACTCAAAATACTTAATGCCAAAAATCCAAACTCTGGAATAACTTTTGTCCCCACAATTTTAATTTCTGCAGAATCTGCAGTGATAGGAATTACCAGTATCGTGCTTAGATCCGAGGTCATTTGAGATTCAAAATTAGTCATCACGCCATCAACCAAAACGGCGTTTGGATTTTCAATTAGTTTTTTAGGCAGTGTCAAAGTGATCTGTTCATTTTCAGAATGACCAGAAATTTTAAACGTCAAGCTTTTATCGTCAGGGCTGACGTGCACGGCTTTTTGCAAGGTTGTATCGAGAATGTATTTGACTCTAAAGCCCAAGCCGTCATCACTGTATCCGGAACCCACACTGTCAATGGATTTAACATTGCCAGGGTTCTTGACTACGTGAACTACTCCGTTCATCCAAGGATGAATGCTACAGAAATAGTAAAAGTTGCCCAATTCATCAAATCTGAGTTTGTATGAATCACCGGCATTGATGAAACCACTGTCAAAGAGCCCATCAATTTCCCCGGACTGGGTCACCGAAGTGATGGTGTGAAATGCAGTATCGGCATTTTCCCACATTATGGAGTCGCCAGGGAATACCGTTATTTCGCCAGTAGTGACTCCGGTTGATTTTTCAGACCAGAAAAAAGGGGCGCCAGGATCCGATGCCCCAGAAGGCATGATAATTTCAAACGTAGATTCAGCAAAAGCCAAACCAGAAGAGCCGGCTGTGAATAAAACAAGCAGATATAGAACAAAAAGATGCACTCGCATGTTACAACAAACTAGAAACCAGTATTTCAACTATTCATGATCGACAAAACATACAAAAACCAGATACTCTTTTGTTTAATGTGCAGACGAAGTTTATTTTTGTCACAGGCGGTGTGATGTCTGGCCTTGGAAAAGGCGTAACTACTTCATCGATTGCAAAATTATTACAACTGGCGGATCAAAAAGTATCATGTGTCAAGATAGATCCGTATCTTAACTACGATGCAGGGACGATGAATCCAACAGCACACGGAGAAGTCTTTGTCACAGATGACGGAGGAGAATGCGACATGGACATTGGAAACTATGAGAGATTTCTAAATCAAAATATTCCCAAAAGCCACAACATAACGACGGCACAAGTTTATTCTTCAGTTATCGAGGCTGAAAGAAAGGGAGAGTACCTCGGAGCATGTGTTCAAATCATCCCTCATGTGACTGACGAGATTAAAAATAGAATAACAAAGATTGCAGAGGACGAAAAACTAGATTTTCTTATTGTGGAATGTGGAGGAACGGTAGGGGATATAGAATCATTGCCATTCTTAGAGGCGCTGAGACAGATGAGAGTCGAGGAAGGGCCAGAGAATGTAATTTTCGTTCATGTAACACTGGCACCGTCACTGGATGTTGTAGGGGAACAAAAAACAAAACCTACGCAGCACAGCGTTCAGGAATTAAGAAGAATAGGAATTCAGCCGGACTTCCTGGCAGTCAGATGCACTTTACCGTTGGAAGAAAAAACAAAAAAGAAGATTGCAATGTTTACAAATGTCACACCAAAAGACGTTCTTTCTTGTCATGATGCAAAATCAATTTTTGAGGTACCTCAGATGCTATACGAGCAAGGAATCATGGATTCCATATTCACAAAGTTTGCCAAAGTGGGAATGGTAAACGCATCTGCAAACTGGGACAAGTGGAATAAAATTGCTCAAAACATGGTAAACCACGAAAAGGACAAAGTCAAAATTGCAATGGTTGGAAAATATGTCACCCTGACTGATAGCTACGTGAGCGTAAATCACGCCCTAAAACATGCAAGTGCGTAAATTGTAAAATCAGTCGACATAGACTGGATTGATTCAGAATCAATTGCAGACTACAGCATTCTTTAAAACTATGACGGGATTTTAGTACCCGGAGGATTTGGAACCAGAGGATCAGAGGGCATCATTCAAACTGCAAATTATGCACGAGAGAAAAACATACCGTATCTGGGGATATGCTTTGGATTCCAGTTAGCCGCAATTGCGTTTGGAAGAAAC
>JAQBHN010000088.1:0-8814 GCA_032127635.1 Nitrososphaerota archaeon | reverse complement strand
ATAAAGCAAACTCTTAATTCCAAATCATTTTCATGCAAAACATGTATGATGAAAACTTGCCAGCGCAGTGCCATCCAGTTACAAAATCAAAAAAGAAAAAAACAGCGGGTGTAAAAAATGATACAGTGTAAACTGTGCGGTACCCCCCTAGGAAAGGAACCAACCACAGAGGAATTGGAAACCCATTGGAAGAAACACCACAGTTGGCATTGGGAATCAAACAAAAACAAAACCCCCGAAGACGCGTTGTTAAAAAAACGATAACCGCCGTCTCGTAGCAGCAGCCGTTTGCAGGATGCCTGAACAACTAAACCAAGGCGTCAACGGTGATTCAGGCTCGAGATACAAAAGACGATTCAAGCACATTTCAAACATTTGTTTAATTTGACCGGAAAAATGAAACTAATTTTTGGAATTTGCAACAAGCGATTTATCAAATAATTGCGCATAGACATATCATGAACGATGACTTTGCAGAATATACAAAATGCAGAACGTGTGGCGTCGCCCTTCTTTATTGTGACTGCAACTGCCCATACTGCGGAAAAAGGGAAGGGTGTAATTGTGAGATGAGCCCAATTGCAACCACACCTTGATTTGTTTTCATAATTTTGGTTCACGCATGACGAGGAATTAATTTTAAGCTAAAAACTATGAAAAAACTCACTTTAGATCTGTAATAGGGATTTTATCATCACGGCACATGTCAGTAAAGGCATACGATATCAAAGCAAAAAAGAAAGTGTCTATAAACAATCCAAAACCGTATCTTATGAAAAACGGATCATGGGCACTAAAGGGAACCAGCTCTGAGACTGGAATCAACCTATTCAAAATTGTTGGAAGACAAAAACCAACTGTCGGGCAGTCGAAATTTGAAACGTTCAGAAATTTCTTTACCAGCAGACAGTGTGAATGTGAAAAACAGTGCCAGGTTGATTTTTTTATTTAGCCTCAAATTCCGGTGGGAATATCCAGTCTAGCCTGTGTGCCTCTCTTCTACAGTGTAACGGGATTGTCAAAAGATAGGCCGTTGGGATTACATGGTTTATTGTACTGGTAATTCAAAATTTATTTTAAATTAAATTCGTGCTGGAAAATCCATCTAATTTCAAATATTCCTTCTTTATTTTGATTTTGTGAATCAATTCCATGACATCACAATCAATATCGGTACTAACTAGAATCAAATTATTGCTTGTGAGAGGAAGAGTAATTCTGTATATTTGATCATATTTTGTTAATGCAAAATCCGGAACGCCTAATCTTTTTTCTTGTGCCATTCTAGTATCCCATCTTAATACTGCATTTTGTACACTTTGATCTATCTCACTCTTTTCCAAAAGGGGCGATAATCCTTTTCTGGATACCTGGGTGGTTTGGTTATCACGCCATATGCATACAAAACGAATTTTGGAATCGATGTTTAGAATCTCGGCACATAATTCTTGAAAAGTGACCACATCTTAAAAATATAAAAATTTAATTTAAATTTAGCTCAGAACATGCCATTTTGAGCCATTATTTGCTAATAAAACAAAGACTAACTTGTATTATCCTGTCATTTAGAAAGCATTAATTTGATTATACTTGAAATCAAATCATGTCTTTGGATATTGCCTGGAAGAAGAACTTTTACGGCATATCATGGGCGTATGAGAAAGACAGATTGGTCGTGTCCATAGTTTTTGAGGACAAAAAAGAGGCAATGTCCATTGCCAGAGAGATTGAGGATTGGAGCGACAAATTTACCAGATTGACCATCATCGAGAAAGAAAATGACGAGTTTGCAATTTGTTGCTACCAGGATCCCCAAATTTCAAAAAACGGCAGCCGTCTAGGATTGTTTAGGACGGGTATGAGGCAGAGTGGCGGCTATGAGCAGGCAAAGCCGATGATTGTGGAGAAGCCACCGCTGCTACAAATTGCATACGCTGCCGATGTTATAGATATGAACACATATGAGCAGATTTCGCGACTGGTCCCAATGCGAAAATGCAGAATCATATCCGAGAAAGACTTGAAGAGGCAGGAATACTATTACGAGAAAAATGCAAACTCTCAAAATTAAAAGGTGAGATTCAAAAATTCTAGGATTGAATCGTCACCGGTATGGTCGGGTAACAGTCATTAATGAATTTCGGTATAAGTCGTCACTACTCTTTTGTACTGAGAAGTCATACTGAGAAATCGTTCATCGTCGTTAAATAGAAATTTCTCCAACCGTACAACATGCAAGATAACAGCAGTCAACAGAACTGGGAAGAAGTAATCGGCCTTTCATGGTTAATATCAGACGAATAAAATGTCAGGCAATCTTTGCAGTCCCGATTGCTGGTGCAGGCTGGAAAAATCCGGCGATGCCGACGAACTGCCTTAGAACCACCCAAGGCGTTTGCTTTTTAATCCAGTGCCCATAAAGCAGAATTTTTGCTTTGGAAAGAGTAATTACTTCACAATCTAGTAAAATTTCAAGCATTGTCGATGATTGAGCACACCAAAGAATGCAAATACAGAATGAGCAACGATATGCCACATTTCAACTGCACCTGCCAATGCCATAAAATCATCATGGCAGAATCATCAAAAATGCAATCAAGGACTTTTTGATTCAGGCTCAAACCCGTCTATTATCTCAGTTATGCTGGCAAGCAGCGTCTTTTTAATTTCCGCTTGACTCATCCCAGACTTGTGCATTAGCTTCATCTGGTCCATTATTGAAAAATGAACCCGGCCTTGAAGGTAATCGACGATTCCAAATCCAGTCTTTGGAAATTCTGTCACAAACACGTCGGACTCTGAAGATTCATCGGCACCACTCACGGCATCATTTCAAAAAAACCAGTTATAAAATTTCCAAATCATTCATCATGCCATGTGCAATACTGGAAATTCTTAAATTTGTAATTCGCACAAGGTAAATGTGGCAACCAGGGTTGATCTAAAAAACGACATTCTCAGGGTAACCGAAGAGCAGCAGAAATTAATGGGGTTAAGAAAATCATTCCTAGGCTCCAAAAATAACGATGATCAGATGAACGCGTTTAGATTAACAACCCAGATAATGAAATATGAGGATTTCATCAGAGATACCGAAAAACAGCTTAGAACCATGGATTAATCATCGATTTTACTGCAAATATTCTTTAAACCAAACAAAAAGCACAACTCATGACAGAGTTTGTACACAAGCCCTATGACAAAATCTATGTCCGCGACATGATAAAGCTGAGTCTGGACGATCTTATCGGCATGATGTCCTCCCTGGAAGCGGCAAGTGCATACTGGATTGATGGCGTATTATTTGCAAGTTTTGCAATGACAGAATCCGAAGAGCTGGCAAAAAAAGAGATGCAAAACGAGATGTTCCTGGACAAGATAATTTTTGCAGTGTATGAAAAATACACAAAGACGGTAAAATCGTCAACCAACTTGGAAATCGCAGTACTAAACATGCAAAAAAGCAAACTCTACCAAGACCTGATTGCATGGCTTAAAAGCCAACCAATATGGAATGAGTAAAAAAATTTAAGATTGGTTCCATGAAGGATAGCCGCCTTCCAAAGTAATTGCGTCAAATCCCTCCTTCGCTAGCTCGTCAGCTGCAATGTTTCCCCTGTAACCGGTTCCGCAATAGGTGCAGATTTTCTTACCCCTAAGGTCTTCAATCTGTTTTTTCTTTGCATTTCTAATGCTCAACCCCAAAGGCATGTGAACAGAGTCTTCAATTTTTCCGCCGCCTAACTCGTCTGACTCTCGGACGTCAATGATTACAAAGTCATTTTTTTGCGACATTAGTTCTTTTGCAGTAATTGTATCTGCCATGACTGATTTTATATGCAGTCTAATTTATTTCTGTGCAATCTAATTTACAATAGACGCATGATCAATTCTAGCCATCATGCATTCCAGATGAATTTGTTCTTCAGTGACATACCCGCACTCATGACAGTAGAATTGGTTTTCTTTGTTGCAAACGTCACATTTTTTGTTTACCTCCAGTCCGTTACCGCATCGTCTGCATGAGTCTTCTTTCATGGACTAGAATACACATTGCTAAATTTAAACACTGTGAAAATTAGATGTCCCTAA
Source organism: Nitrososphaerota archaeon (assembly GCA_032127635.1). Lineage (GTDB taxonomy): Archaea > Thermoproteota > Nitrososphaeria > Nitrososphaerales > Nitrosopumilaceae > Nitrosopumilus. The sequence continues at coordinate 4,722 of JAQBHN010000088.1, read as the reverse complement.
CTAATCATTATCCGTATAAAGTTCTAGCCTTATTAATTTAGAATATGGACAAAATACGCATGAAAACAAAACAGCTTGAGCTAATAGAGAACCAAGAGAATTGTGTGGCCATACGTTTCAACAAGATTAGATTCTAAACTCTTTTGGTAATGGACAATACGCTTATGTCTGTATTCAGGCTATTGTAATAATGAGAATTAGAAAATGAGCAATACTTGTGAAGCTGGTCTTGCTATTTTTGAAAACGGTGAAGAAGAATGTGGAATTACTAACATTGGCGATTCTGCAATAGCATTTTTCAAGAATAAACCGGAGACGATAGACGGATCAAGGATTATCTTTGATATTGGAAAACAGAAAGAGGGAATATTTGTTAGATTTACCTTACATACAGATTCCAAGGATCATACCTTTACAGTCTACCCTCAAATATCTTGGTTAAGATTATTCACAAGTTCTGGAATGGTAAACATTACAGACAATGACCATCAACCACTAGGCCGATTCAATATACCACTAGACACATTGAGATCTAAATTATCCAAAGTTCCTGAATGTCGTGATTTTGTTGAGGGAGTTTTTGAATAAATGATCAAAATAATGACTATATCTTTTACGGCAGATTTCCAGTCTGCCTATTTTGAACTATGTGGATATGGATTCTGAAAGTTCAGTTCTAACTATTGGAATTGGTTTGATTGTACTCAATGGAATATGTATGTCGGACTTCCTGTTGCTGGAATTGTTATGATCCGAAAGAGATTCCAAACTCCAATACGCTTAAGTTCAAATAAAAAGTTAGAAGATTATGACTAAATCAATTAGTTGCAAAGATGCAGGCAAGGATTGTAGTTGGTCAGCATCATCAACAACAAATAATGAAGAAGAACTAATGTCAATGGTTAAAGAACACGTTTTAGCAGAACATAAAGAAATTGAATTGAATCCTAAAAATATTGCAGGTATCAAATCGCTGATCAAAACAACTGGAAGGTTTTGGTGGTGGGGATAAGATTGAATAACGTTATTGTTGTAAAAAAATGTACAATCACAGTCTAAACTCGAACACGCTTAAGTTCATAGATTCATTCGAATTGTATTGAAACCTGTAATAATGAACTTAGTAAAGGATCAACTTTTCTTCTCAAGTCTCCTTTTCCCGTCTTTCTAAGAAAACATAAAGATGAATTTCGTAAACAATGTCCATAGAAGAGTCGTAGAATATCAAATCAAGCAACTAAAGAACGAACTCGCAAAATTTGAGGATTAATTCGTCCTCTTTTTTATTCCAAAACCCCTAATCAGCTTCCTCTAACGGACAAGATAACACAAGTCAGTCTTTGTTCCATCATCAAATAATGGGCAAGCCAGGCATTGTCTTGACACGGATGATTTTGACACAATGTTTAATTCGATGAAATAGGACAGATGGAAATGGAAAAGTTAGCCTTTGGAAACAAAAAAACAGGATTGTTTTTAGTTGCAGCCCTGTCAATGTCCCTATTTTCTGCAACTGCGTCAGGAGACGAACAAAATAATTCACCTAAAATTATTGACGGTGATCCCCCCGATCTTTTCGTTCCCAAAGACATCTACGTATTGGCCAAAAACCCCGTCAAGGTTGATTTCATAGTAAAAGCAACGGACAGTGTCGATGGAAAAGTTAACGTTCAATGCGATAAAATCTCAAAAAGTATTTTCAAACTGGGGAAGACGACTGTCAGATGCGAGGCAGAAGATTCCGCAGGCAATAAAAGCAGGGCATCATTTATTGTCAATGTCGGATACGACATTGTTCAAATACCCTCATGGGTAAAACACCCAACCAGACTATGGGTTGAAAATTCAATAGATGATAAAAAATATGCAAAAACAATGAGCTATTTAATCAAAGAGCGAGTGGTCCAGATTCCTTTTTCAAAAAGTCCAAATAATTCCGAGTCAGAAATTCCAGTATGGATTAAGACCAACGCCAAATCATGGGCAGATGATAAAATATCTGATGACGAATACTCGATAATACTGCAATGGCTAATTAATCGAAACATCATTCAGTTTTAAAATAGACAGTGCTTCAGGATCAAAAAACAGAACCAGGAGCATCATTTCGGATAGCACCGCAGTGGAAAAAAAGGCACAACAGTCAGATGTCAACTAGCATATTTTTGCCATTTAGTTTCGACCAATTCCAGATCAAGCAGAATTAGTTTTTGAGAACCAAATTTTCAAGGGACAGTCCGTAGTAGGAATTATCACCAGCATTTATTTTCCCAAGCAATTCTTTTTTCAGCATCCGAATTTCTTTTTCAGTCATAATGACATGGTGTAAAACAGCGTGTGAGATAATCCTCTCTTTTCAATTATTGCAAAGCAATAGCTCGCAGCGAATCAATTTTTTGGCAAATCATGTGTGAAACAACTAAAATTGCGATAAAATGCAAGTATCAGCCATGAAAATCAAGACTGGGCTAATATGCAATGATTTGAAATTTATCACATGTCTAAAGAATCAGAAAAGGAATTAAAAAAACCAGATCAGGAAGGGGCAAGGGAAGAATCACACAGGCTAGAACTGAAAGAGGGACACATGCAAGATGAAAAATATGACGAACCCGAAGAGCAGATGCCAAATTTATCAATAAGCTTAAGTTCGCATAAAATTTAAAAAAATATTGAGTCTTGATCCAAACTACAAAGCCACATTTGTAATCCTAAACGACATAGAATCACACGGACTAGTCAAATTCAACAAGGAATACCACGATGGTGAATTTTTTGAAAATTTCATGCAATTCAAAAGGGCGTTTTCACATTCAATCAGCGAGATAGTAAGCAAAATGGATTCGTTTCAAACAAGGCAAGAAGAAACGGTAATCTTTACAATTTATTCCGAATTGTCATTCATAAATTCTCATTTAGACGTGATTGAAAAATTTCTAAAAACCATCATCAGCACCTCAAAAATCAAAGATGGATTTGATGAAAACACCACACTGGAAGAAATGCTCAAAAGAATTTGCAACAAGATGCAATATCCAAAAAAATTAAAAAATTCAATCAAAGGGTTGTTTCTAGTGGATTTCAGACATGCAATCTCACATCAGCGATTCTTAATTCAAAAAAACGGTCATGTTGTAATTTATCCAAATGATGAGGACAAAAAACAGAATCTAAACATCAAGGATTTGGCAGATGGAGCCTTGCAAGTCACAGAAATACTTGACGCGATGGTGGATTGGTCAAATGGAACTGTAAGAAAACAGGATAAGAAATCAAGTGTGCTAGACGAGGTAGTAGGTGATTTGACAAAGCAGGTTAAGGAATTGGACAAGAGATTAGACAGACTGGCATAAGCAGTCTACTGCAATCTGTTCAGATAGTACTTCTCAACTCGTTCCGCCATTGGCCCCACATAGTCATCACACGTTTTGATAAATTCCTGCCGAGTATTTTTCTCGCTGCTGACTAGAATGACCACCTGGTTGATTTTCTGACCGGTTGCCTCCTCAAACATTTGAGCATAGCAGGTAGTTTGCAGATAATACTCATACATGTAATCGTCAATCTGAGGTTTTCGTTTGGTCTTGTAGTCAATTATTGACAATTCTCCGTTATACTCTGCAATCAAGTCACTGGTTCCTGCAACCTGCAGTCTGTCTGAATACATCCTCTGCTCAATACAGGTAACATCCGAAATATTGTCAAGGAAAGGTTTCAAATTATTAAAATGTGCTATAGGCAGCAAATCAAATTCCTCCAGAGCCAAACTATGTGTCAGGTAATCCTCTATGATTTTGTGGGATTGCGTCCCGATGTCTTGCGCTTGCTTTGTTATGTATTCGTGAGCAGGTTCGTTTTCCTTCCATATCTGCAATCCATTTTTCTTGTGTTCTGGTGCGGTTGCAGAAAGTATTGTGCTGATTGATGGATAAATTTTGTCAAATTTGGTCTGATACCAATGCCCATCATCCCTATCCAATAGTACTGGCTCCCGGGCCTTCAACACAGGTGTGAAATTTGCCACATGAAAATTCAGATTAAGTGGTTATTGAACATTTGGACGTCACATCATTTTTTTAAATTTGTCAAACTCTGATCTTGTTTTTACAAACTGATCCGTTACAATTTTTCTCAATGAGAATAGATTCTCCATGGAATCATTAACGATATGTATCGATTCATCGAAGATCACGGCATCAGTGAACTCCTCATCAGGATATACAGTATATTCAAAGAATTCAGTTTCAGTTTGAATCTTCAGTTTGAATCCCATTAGCAACCCCAAATCATCATGCTTGTTCAAAAACCCCAACAGGCTGGCCCTCAAGGATGGATCATTTGGCATGGATGCATACCTGGAATCGTTTTGATTGTCAATGATGCATGCCGCAGGATTTCCATTTACGTGTAAAACCTTGGAATTGTGGGTCAGGACAAATTCGTCAGGATCGGGCATTTTGTCTAAAGGCATGATCAGGGTGCAGATAATTTCATTAAATAAGTTGGGGCAGAGTTTGCAGTTCAGGATCTAATCTTTAGATTCGTCATACTTTTCATCAGATTCATAATTTTCTTTAAGATCAAGCTCATGTTGTTCTTCCCTCATCTCCTCTTGTTCAGATGCAATGTTTTCAGATTTTTTTGCGTTGGCTTCAGGTTCGTTTGCCTTGTCTCTAACCTTTTTCATGATACAGAACTTGCTCAGTGTTTTTTTCCATCCCA
>JAQBHN010000087.1:0-5916 GCA_032127635.1 Nitrososphaerota archaeon | reverse complement strand
ACAGTAATTTGATTGTGCCTTTACGGAACTCGTCCTCTATTGTTTGTCTGCATTTTTGGTTTAATCCTGCATGATGAAACGCAACCCCTTTTTTTACCAGTAATGCCAATGTTTTTACCAATTCAGTGTGCTCATTTTCTGATAGAAGTTTTTTAGATGTCTTTTCTAGTTCAGAGATTTCTTTTTTTTCCAACATCTGAAAAATTGCATCGGCCGCTTTTGTTGCAAGCGACTTTGAGCGGGCTCTAGTCTCTGCAAATACTAGGGATTGGCCTCCCTGCTTTACGGATTGGACGCCTAAATCAATAGGTGTGCCCATCAAACTGCGTTCGACTTCAAAGGTTTTCCCATCACTCATTGTTACTTCCCCCCCATCGCAGACTCCTTCAGATAACGGGACAGGTCTCCAGTCATTTTTTACCAGTGTGCATTCAAGCCAATCTGCAATCTCATCAGAATTTGTAATCGTTGCACTAAGACCTACAATCTGAGGTTTTGTTTCCAATAGTTTGAGTTGCGTTAGAATCATTTCAAGTGTAGGGCCCCTGCTTTCGTCCCCTATCAAATGAACTTCATCGGAAATCACCAATCCAATTTCATCAACCCATTCAGCATTGTGTCTAATGATAGAATCCATTTTTTCGTTCGTTAAAATCAACAGATTGCTGTTCTCTAGATTTTTTTCGATCTTTTCAAAATCTCCAGTAGATATTGCAACCTTTACTTTGTTTCCTAAAGCAACTTTTTCTAATTTTTTAAATTCTGTAAACTTTTCAGATGCTAGCGCTCGTAACGGACTAAGATAGACTACTTTGCCCTTGTTGTTAGACAAATAACTCATTATTGCAAGCATTGCAATCAAAGTTTTACCACTTGCAGTTGGAGCCGATACCAGAATGCTTTTTCCATCCAACAGTCCAGACTTTACGCTATCAGCTTGTGGAGGATATAATTTTGTGTAGCCTTGTGATTTTAGAAACTCAATTGCAGATTCAGGGAGTTTTAGTTTATCTATATTCATACTCGGTTATAGTGACCGGGTTTTGATTCATAAATAGATGCTTCCCTGAGCATTCTTCGGATATAGTTTCTTGCATCTTCTTCTGTGAATTTTTCACTCTTTACCAGCTCTTGGACAAAAGTTCTCTCTTCTACTGGAACCTTGTTGTCACCTTCTAAACTTTTGAGAACATCCATGAACAACTGCATCTTTGAGACCTCACTTCTCGGTTTTCCTTGCAGCACACCAAGATCCACCTTTCCAGTGTTGACATCGACTCCTGCATCTTGTAGCATGCTCTGAATTAGGAAGATTGCACGCTCAGCGTCTTCCTCCTCTACCTTGTCTTTCATGAGTAATCTTGCTCTAGCAGTTGAGAGTCGGATAATTCCCTCCAATTGTCTGGGAGTGACGGTAATCATTTCTTCAGATTCCACATTTCTCATCTGCAGATAGTAGTCAAGAATTTTAGCTTCAGCCTCCGGTGTCAACTCAGGCACACCACGTTTTGCATATGACAGATATTTTGTCAGTAAATCAACCTCAATGACAGATTTTTTGTCTGTACCTTGTGATGTGTTTCTTTGAATAATGTGTTTTGCAATTTTGATATCTCTTTCTTTAGACGGAATGTCTCTAACTACAAAGATCAAGTCAAATCTTGTAAGCAACGGGATTGGCAAATTGACATTTTCTGTAATATTTTTGAAAGGATCATATTTTCCATACATGGGATTTGCGGCAGCTAAAATTGAAGTTCTCGCATTTAGTGTAGCTACAATACCACCCTTTGCAATACTGGCAGATTGCTGTTCCATGACTTCGTGCAATGCACTTCTATCCTCAGGTTTCATCTTGTCAAATTCGTCTATACTTACTAGGCCTTGATCGCCCAATACTACTGCGCCAGCTTCTAGCATCATAATTCCCGTCTTGTCTCTAACTACAGCAGCTGTAAGACCTGCAGCTGTAGAACCCCTACCAGAGGTGTACAAACCTCTCGGTGCAATCCTTGCACAAAACTTTAGCATCTCAGATTTTGCGGTACCAGGATCTCCAACCAGAAATACGTTAATGTCTCCTCTAATCTTACTTCCATCACCAAGTAATCTTTGGTTTGAACCGACAATTAGCAACAGAATAGCTTCTTTGATTAATGATTGGCCTTGGATATGGGGAGCGAATGAATCAATTAGTCTTTGATAGACATCAGAGCTTTGACTAAGTGACTTGATTAGTTTTTCTTCCTCAGGTGAAATCTCTTCCCTGCCAATTTTTCTGTCAGTCTTAGAACCACGTCCACTCAAAAATTCTATATTGTTACCTTCAATTCTTAATCTGTATAATCCACTGTGTCCTCTCTGAACGCCTGCAATGGATTCTTGTTCCACTCTCACTACACCAGTGAGGATAATTCTATCCCCAGGCCTCGCATTATCTACTAAATCCTGCCTAATGGTGACATCGATATAGTGGGGTAGTTGTCCTGGAGGCAGATCTTCCGGTAGTTCTTGTAATCGAAGTATCTGAAAATCAATAAACTTACTGGCTTCAGGATTTAACTCAAAGTCTCTATTTTTACAACTTGGATTATCACAAACTATAGGCATTTTAACATCCATTCCCTTTAGTTGAATTACTTTTGTTTGATGTTCATCAGGACATACAAAGACCAATTCTTTTGCAAGAGGTTTTACTTCAGAAGCTCTAACAACCATACCTGAAACACTGGCAATATTTCCAATGGTTTCAGCATTGATTTGTCTTAGACTTCTTTGAAGTGGATAATTTACAAGTCTAACACGAACTTCATCTTTGATTTTTTCGGCATAATCAGGAAATCTTGTTTGAAGTGCTTCTTTGATTGCCCTTGAAAATGCATTTAGAACTCTATCAGGATCTGTTGTAAAAATATGTTCAACTTCAGGTTCTATTACAAGATCATTATAATCAACAATGATGAATTTTGCATTCTTTGGCATCATTTCATCGATTTGTTCTACATACTTGTAACTTCCAAACTTGTCCTTGAATCTTGTTAGAAATTCTTTTACCTTATCAGATAATGCAGAATCAGTAAAAGTACTAGTTTGAACTCTGCTCATTTAGGTCTCCTCTGATTTGTTTTTCAAATTCTATACTATTATCATGAATTGTTTTAAAGAAAATATTTTCTTCGATTGTTAGTTTGTTATATAATTCAGAATTAAGTTTTGTTGAATCTGCAATCTTTACAAGTTTTCCTCTTCTCATTCTAAATAATTCTAGCATCATACTTTCAACATGATTAAAATCGTCACGGTTCAAGTCTTTCATTGATTCTTTTAATTTAATGTAAAAGTGAGGATCAAGTGTAGACATTTGATATTCACCAACCATCTTTTCTTTTGATAATGCCTGTTTTAGCTCAGTAATCATATCAGGTTTTTCAAGAGTGGCAAGTTTGTTTTGTGCTAGAATTTTACTTATCCATAGAGGCAGATTCAGGACTTCACCTTGGGTACCATTGATTTTAACGCCTGCAACATTGAATTTAATATCATGATTTATGCTAACTTTAGCATCCTTTAGGCCATATCCAATAGAGTGTAATTTTTCTATCTTATCTATTTCCATCGTAAGATCACTTTCTATCCATAAGATCCTGATGTAATGGATCGATCAATTCTATTCACTATTTTGTTAGATCAATTGATCCTATTAATTTCGATTTATTAGTGGGAAATAGACCAGAAGATCACATGTTATCAACAGGCATGTGGGTAGAAAAATATCGCCCCTCAAAGCTATCAGAAATAGTAAATCAAATAGAAATTATTGGTAGTCTAGAAGCTCTAATTAAAGACCCCACAGATATGCCACACCTAATGTTTTCAGGTTCTGCCGGAGTTGGCAAAACAACTACAGCATTATGTATATCTAGACAAATTCTTGGGGAATACGCTAAAGACTATACCCTTGAGCTAAATGCCTCAGATGAAAGAGGAATAGGAATGGTTAGAGAAAAAGTAAAGAAATTTTCAAGATTTGCAGGAATGGTAGATGTTCCATTTAAGATAATTATTCTCGATGAGGCAGATGAAATGACATCAGATGCACAAACAGCACTTAGACGAATAATAGAAGATACTGCAAAATATTGCAGGTTCATCCTAATTGCAAATAACATCTCAAAAATTATTGATCCTATTCAAAGCAGATGTGCTACCTTCAAGTTTACATCTATTCCTGAAGAGGATATGATCAATCACCTAGAAAGCATAGCTAAAAAAGAGAAATTAAAAACTGACAAAAAAGGACTAAAAGCAATTTATGATTATTCAGAAGGAGATCTCAGACATGCAATTAATCTAATGCAAGCAACTGCAAGTATTGGAGAAATTTCTGAAGACCATGTTAAAGCCTCAGCTGGATTGACAAAAACTAGTGATGTTGATATTGTTCTAAAAATGGCATTGTCTGGAAAGATAATGGATGCCAGAGAGAAAATGATCGAATTAACTAAAGTATATGGAATGTCAGAATCAGATTTTCTAAAGTATCTGAATTCTGCAGTATTCAAAACAAAACATGAAAAAATGTCAGATATTTTAGAAGTAATTGCAAAATATGATTATAGAATTTTAGTTGGTGCAAATCCAGAGATTCAGTTAACAGCTTTGTTAGCTGAGTTAGGTAAATTAGAAAAATAAAAACGCAGAGAGAGGGATTTGAACCCCCGGGTGCTTGCGCACACAGGCTCTCAAGGCCCGCGCCCTACCGAGCTAGGCGACCTCTGCAAGAAGTGATGAATAACAGTGATTAAAATTTGTTGAGTATAAAAAATAAAATCATAGAAAAATAAGAAAAAAGAAATTAATTCTTTAATCGTGTGCGTGTGGGCCACCGCTACCAGTCATTTTGACAAAGGTACCGGCTGCTTTCTCATGCCATTCCAAGTTTGCTTGTTCAATTCGAATAGCACCTGTAGGACATATTTCCTGACAAGCCATGCAAACAGTACAATCATGTTCTCGGATTGGTTGTGATTTATCAGAGTGGTCTAATCGTTCATCTTGTTCAGTTTTTCCAGTTCCTGCAAAAACTTTACCAACTACATCTTTAGCTGGAATATCTTGTTCGGTTCTGTACCACTGGAATGTTTGAACTGGACATACACTCATGCATGAACCAGCTGCAATACAAGAATCCCAATCAACTGCAACTGTTGTCCCATGAATACCTAGAGGAACTTGTTCCTCTCCATGTGCTTCATAAGCAGCTTTTACATCATCGTTTGAGAATGCTGCACCATCTGAATTTCCTTTGCCCCAAATCCAGTGAAAGTTCTCGCCATCTCCATGACTAGTTTTTCCAACTGGTTTTCCTTCGTGACAAAAGTCTTCGGGTATTACTAAATCTACCATATAAAATATTGATCAGAATATTATTTAAAGCTAGACAAAATTAGTCAAGACTAAATTATAATTGATCTCAATTTACACCCATATTTTAGGTAAAATATTAGTTAAAAGAAATAAAATAAAAACGTTAATCGTGTGCGTGTGGATTGGCAGAACCTGCTTCCATCTTTACAAAAGTTCCTGCTGCTTTTTCATGAGCTTCCAGATTTGACTGATCAACTTTGATAGCTTGTGGAGGACAAACAGAAACGCATGCCATACACCATATGCAATCATGTTCTCGGATTGGATCTGCTTTATCCGTAAGATCTTTTCGTTCTTCTTTAACAGAACTTCCAGTTCCTGCAAAAGTTGCGTTTATTGCTTCAATACCTGGAATGTCTTTTTCAGTTCTATACCACTGAAATACTTGAACTGGACATGCTTCAATACATGCACCATCTGCAACACAAGAATCCCAATCTACTGCAACCATGGTACCACTTACACCAAGAGGAACTTGTTCTTCTCCTC
>JAQBHN010000086.1:0-3134 GCA_032127635.1 Nitrososphaerota archaeon | reverse complement strand
GGTTCCGATATGACCATGATTGGCTTGGAGATTCACTGCCAATTGACTAACCTGAATAGCAAATTATTTTGTTCATGCAAGGCAAACTATAGGGAGTTTGAAATCAACGAAAACATCTGCCCTGTCTGCATGGGGCTGCCGGGAAGTCTGCCCCGATTAAATCAGGAGGCGGTAAAAAAAGCCACGCTAATTGCAATGGCTCTGAACTGCACGACTCCTGAAAAGATTGCATTTTTCAGAAAAAATTATTTCTATCCTGACTCTCCAAAAAATTTCCAAATCACGCAATTGAACATCTATGGCGATACCAGCGTGGGTGGTGCCGGCTCTATCATGATAGGCGACAAAAAAATCAGAATCACCAGAATACAGCTAGAGGAGGATCCCGGACGTCTGATTTATGAGGGAAGCTCATCCAAAAATCAGATCACTCTGGTGGATTACAACCGTGCCGGCACGCCTTTGGTGGAAATTGTGACAGAACCAGACTTTGAAACGCCAAAAGAAGTGAGGGATTTTCTAAACATTTTGTCTGATATCTTGGCAAACCTTGGCGTGGCCGACCCTAGTCTGGAAGGTGCGATGAGGGCTGATGCCAATGTTTCAATCCAAGGCGGCAAAAAAGTTGAAATAAAAAACATCGGATCATTTCATGATTTGGAAAAGGCGGTTCATTTTGAAATCACAAGACAAGAAAGTCTGCATTCTCGCGACATAGATATAATTCAGGAGACTCGTCATTGGGATGACAGGCGAAAAATTACTGTATCTTCCCGTTCCAAGGAGGAGGATCTTGACTATCGCTATTTCTTGGAGGGCGATATCCCTTGGATCATGATTGATCCTGAAACTAGAAAGAAATTGCAAACCGAAATGCCAGAAAGCATAAATTCTAAAAAAGAGAGGTATATCTCAAAATACAATATCACCTCGCAGGTGGCTGACGTGCTATCTTCTGACAAATATTATTCTGATTTGTTTGAGGATGCACACACTGAATCAAACGCAAAAGAGGTTGCAAACATCATCACCACTGAATTAATGGGGTTGGTTGACACTAGAGAAAAGCGTGAGACGTCTAAATTCACTTCCGCACACCTAAGGGAGCTGGCAGACGCAATTCAGTCCGGCAAAGTTTCTAGAAATTCCTCCAAAAATGCGCTACATGAGATTTTAAAATCTGGAAAGGATCTGTCCGCCGTAATTACAGAACTGGATCTTGGAAATGTCTCTGACGAATCCGAATTGTCCGGGATTGCCGCTCTGGTGATTTCAGAAGAACCACAGGCAGTCGAGCAAGCAAAATCAAATCCACAGGCAATAAATTATTTGGTGGGAAAAGTCATGCAGAAAACAAAAGGAAAGGCAGATCCTGCGCTGACTCTCGATATTCTGAAAAAACAGATTGGTGTTTGATGGCCGAACTTTCCCTGGAAAGCATCGAATTCATCAAAATTCTGGCCTCATCCGATGCCACAATTCTTCAGGCCGGCATGAATGATGCCACCCGACGCAGGTTGGATGATGAAATAGGCACGATTTTGAGGGAATATTATCATGAAAACACAAGGGGGACGCAAACCGGGTGGACTGAGAAACTACTCAAAGTTGGAATTGATGAGGATGTCGGCAAATCCGCAATTGCCTGTGCAAGACGTCTGGGGATTGATATCTCATGACAGTAAATCTTTTTACCCCGCTGAAGATGAAAAACTGAACCTTGTCTGATTTTGAATTTATTCCAACACAAAAACAAGTTGAGGAATCCAACATTTACAAATTCATGAAAAAGCACAACGTTTCCTCGCTGGAGGGGCTATCCCAAAAAGCTAAGGATGATCTCGAATGGTTTTGGAAGTCCGTGGATTCAGATATAGGTGTTGTTTGGGACAAGCCTTACGAAAAAATACTGGATGTTTCCAAGGGAATTGCCTGGGCAAAATGGTTCACAAATGGCAAGACCAACATTTACAAATCGTCGGTAGAAAAATTTGCAAAACTCTCTCCTGAAAAGATTGCATATTATTTTGAATCTGAGGATGGCGCGATTTCGCAAATCACCTACTCTGAACTTGATTCCAAAGTGTCAAAACTTGCAAACGGATTGAAATCACTCGGAGTAAAAAAAGGCGATGTGGTTGCAATTTATTTGCCTATGGTTGAGGGGGCGATTATATCTATACTTGCCGCAGCTAAAATAGGCGCAGTTCAAACTGTAATTTTTTCAGGATACAGTTCTGAATCGCTGCATGTGAGACTGCGGGACTGCAATGCCAAAATTCTATTGATCTCTGACGGGTTTCATAGAAAGGGAAAATCCGTCTCCCAAAAACAATCCGTAGAAACCGCATTAAAAGATACGCGGGTGGAGAAAACAATTGTAATCCCGTACAAAGGGGTTGACGAATATTCTGAATCTGACAAAATTATTTTTTATGACAAACTTGTATCCTCACAAGACAATGTCTGCAAAACTGAAATTTTAGATTCAGAGGACCGTCTGTTTATCCTGTATACCTCGGGTACTACGGGCAATCCAAAGGGTGTGGTTCACACTCATGGCGGTTTTTCCGTATTTGCAGGATACCAGTCCGCATATCTTATTGACACTCAGGCACAAGACATCCTGTTTTGGCCTGCCGATATAGGCTGGATTACGGGTTTGGTGTGGAATGTGTACGGTCTTTTGATGACGGGTGCAAGTTCGGTCATTTATGACGGTGCGCTGGATTTCCCGACCCAGAACAGAATATGGAGGATGCTGTCTGACTACAACGCAACAATTTTTGGAATCTCGCCGACCGCAGTAAGGTTGTTTAAAAAAAATAACGTCGAGCCGCTAAAATTATTTAACTTGGATAAAATCAAAAACATTCCAACCACTGGAGAACCGCTTGATGAGGATTCCTGGTGGTGGCTGTATGAAAAAGTTGGAAATAAAAAAATACCTATTATGAATTTGTCTGGAGGCACTGAAATAGGTGGTGCAATGTTGTCTGTTTTTCCAGGAATGAAACTCAAACCGTCCACCGTTGGAGTTCCAATACCTGGAATGAATTTGGATGTTGTTGATGATGATCAAAATCCCGCAAGGGGACACAACGGCTATTTGATCATAAAATCCCCCTGGCCTG
>JAQBHN010000085.1:0-4465 GCA_032127635.1 Nitrososphaerota archaeon | reverse complement strand
CGGAAAGCTAGGGGACATTTTAGAAAAAGCAATTGGTAAACCATTGGGATATGCCATTAATTGGGGTAGAATTTGGTCCCTCTGGCCTGTTCACATTGAAACAGCTTGTTGCAGTGTAGATTTTGGCGCAGCATCTAGTCCTAGATATGATGTTGAAAGATTTGGTATCATTGAAGCGTTTGGTTCACTTAGACAATGTGATTTGGTAGTTGTTCAAGGAACCATTACAATAAAGATGGCGCCACGTCTCAGACTGGTTTATGATCAAATGCCAGAACCAAAGTATGTGATTGCTATGGGAGCTTGTGCGATTACTGGAGGGTTGTATTTTGATTCATACAATGTACTTCCAGGAATTGATGGAATTATTCCAGTTGATGTCTATGTTCCAGGTTGCCCACCTAGACCTGAAACTCTAATTCAAGGATGTATGTTATTGCAAGAAAAAATCAAGAGAATGAAGGCTAGGAAGTTTGTATGATGAGTACTGAAATTGAAAATCCGCCTGAAGATGCTACTGAAGATGCTACTGAAGTAGAATCACCTCCGCCTGTAGCAAAAAAACCTGCAGCGCCTGTGGTGATACCAGCGTTTGAAAAAAGTATTTCTGATAAAATCGTCGAAAAATTTGGCGACAAAGTTGAAGTTGGATTTGTAAAAGAAGATAGAGTCAGAATTAATGTTGGTAGAGAAAATGTTCATGATGTTGCTGAATTCATTCGTGATGGACTAAATTATGATCATGTTGAATCTGTTTCAGGTGTAGATTACCCACAGGATAACGAAATTGAAGTTGTTTATCATATAGGATCCTATGACGATTCTTCATTAGCAAGACAAATACTAGTTTTAGCTACAAGGGCGCAAAGAGAAACAAATCCAATTCCTGGAAATGACGCTACTAGACTTCCGACTCTTAGAGATGTATTTTACAGTGTAGAATTTCATGAAAGAGAAGTTTTTGAAATGTTCGGTGTTTTCTTTGAAGGTCATCCAGATAATAGACGATTACTTTTGCCAGAAGATTGGGCAGACTTACCTCCACTTCGAAAGGACTTTACAATAAAGGGAAGATAGAGATGACTTTTAAATTACCGCCAGGATTAGCACTCCAAAAAGTAGATGAGAGGATAATGACTCTCAATGTTGGACCACAACATCCTGGTTCTGGACACATGAGACTTATTGTACAAATTGACGGCGATTACATTGTCGCATGTGACCCTGATCCTGGATATGTTCATCGTGGAGAAGAAAAGATGGCTGAATATAGAAATTATATTCTGAACATTCCTCATTTGGAAAGACCAGTAATTCATGATTCCTGTAATGTGTTGTATCCTTATGTTTTAGGAGCTGAAGAAATTCTTGGAATTGAAGTTCCTGAACGTGCAAAATATGTTAGAGTTATTGCATCGGAACTAAACAGATGCATCTACATAATGTACTGGCTTGCAATTTATGGGATATTTTTAGGCCATTCTACAATGTTTATGTGGCCGGCAGGAGACCGTGAGCTCTTAATTGATCTTATGGAAAAAATGACTGGTGCAAGAGTTACGCATGCACATTTTGTTCCAGGTGGAGTTAGAAATGATTTACCGCCAAACTTTGAAGATGTTTGTTTACGACAAGTCAACTATTTTGAAAAACGTATCAAAGAATATGCCGCAATCTTTTACGATAACCCAATCTTGATTGCCCGAACTAGAGATACTGGCATTCTATCTAGACAAGATGCAATTAGATACGGAACAACTGGTTCTGTACTTCGTGCGAGTGGTGTTGATTATGATCTTAGAGTGAAGGAACCATATGATGTCTATGAAGAATTAGATGTTCACACTAATGTGATGAAGGAGGGGGATTCCTATGCAAGATCCAAAATTCCATGGCTTGACATGCTAGAAAGTTGTAATATAATTAGACAGGCATTACAAAAAATGCCAAAGTCAGGATCTGTTAGAACTAAATTAAAGCCAAACCCTAAAGGCAAAGGGCTTGATTCTGTATACAAGCGTGTAGAGTCAGGCAGGGGTTCATTAGGTTGCTATATCGTATCTGATGGAAAAGTAGAGCCATACAGAGTAAAGTTAAGCGTTCCTTCTTTTAGAAATCTGATTGCATTGCCAAATCTTCTCAGAGGCGAAAAACTAGGTAACATGCCTTCTGTTTATTGGAGTCTGAACTATTGGCCAGTGGAGGCAGACCGATAAATGTCAGTCATTGCACCAAAATTCAAACTAAGTGAATTTATCAAATCGTTACTCGATAATGTTTTCTGGATAATATTACTGCTAGTTTTGATTGGGGTTCCAGCAGTATTCATAATTCTATTTGTTATTCCAATGCCTGTAATCAATGGAGAACTACTTACACCATTTCTTGCATTGACTTGGTTAGCTGATCCTTCGCGTATTCTTCCTGTTGTTAAGGCATTCATGGCAACTGATATTTTTAGAGTGATGGCATTTCCTGGATTTGGATTTGCAGCGTTGTTGGCAGCTGGAACAATATTTGTTGAAAGAAAGATGCTTGCAAAATTACAATTAAGAGTTGGTCCTTTTTACTGTGGAAAGTTTGAAGGTATTTTGCAATTAATGGGTGACGGACTAAAATTAATTTCAAAAGAAATTATCATTCCGGCAAAAGCTGACAAGCCAATTTTCTGGGCAGCGCCTGTACTTTTTGTTGCAGCAGCTGCAGCGTTTGTTGCATTCATTCCTGTAGCTCCTGGTTGGGTAGTTGCAGATGTGGACTTGGGATTGCTAGGGGTATTTGCAGTAATTGGATTCTTCCCAATCATTACAATTCTTTCTGCATGGTCTGCAAACAGTAAATTCCCATTCATTGGTGGTATCAGGGCATTATTCCAAATGGTTTCATTTGAAATTCCATTAATTCTATCTCTGTTGGGCGTCGTTATGTTGACTGGTTCACTAAATCTATCTGAAATCGCTGCAAGCCAATCTGTCTTCCCGTGGATTGTGTTTTTACCAGTTGGCGCTATTGTATTTTTCATTACAATGCTTGCAGAATTGGAAAGAATCCCATTTGACTTACCAGAGGCAGAAAGTGAAATTGTCGCTGGATGGCTAACGGAATTATCTGGAATGATGTACGGCCTTGTCCAATTGGGAACATACCTGAAACTTTACGCCTTTGCCGGTCTGTTCGTTGTATTGTTCCTTGGTGGCTGGAATGGTCCGATGGTTGTACCTCCATTCCCGGCAGAAATACTTGCAAATGGAATTACAATGGGTCCTGTCACTCTAAATCCTCCTGGATTGCCATTATTTACACAGGAAATGCTTAATGGCACACTTTGGTTTGTTTTGAAAACTGGCGGCGTCATATTCTTCATACTGTTGCCAAGAGGCGTATTCCCAAGAATTAGAGTTGACATGCTATTGAATCTTGGATGGACCAAATTGATTGGACTAGCTTTCGTTAACATCTTTATTGCACTTGGCTTGCTTTACGCTGGAGTGCTCGGACCAGGAGGATTACAATAATGGGAACTGCAACTGGCATTATTCGCGCATTAAATTCAGGAATTAAACACATTGCAATGAAGCGATTTACTCTTCGTTATCCTGAAGAGAAACTAAAGTTTGTGGGTGATGGATATCAATTTGATCCATCAACAGGTGTTGGTATTGCTGGATACAAAGGACGTCATATGCTGTTCCATGATCACTGTACTGGTTGCCAATTGTGTTCAATTGCATGTGAAGGTGTTGCAGAAGCTATTGCAATGGTAAAGGTTCCAGAAGAATTCAAACAAAATAAAAAATCTATCATGCCTCAAATTGACTATGGAAAATGTGTTTTCTGTGGTCTGTGTGTGGATGCATGTCCGTTTTATGCCCTATACATGACTAATGATTACGAACTGTCCTCGTTCTCTAAAGAAGGTCTAATCTATACCCCTGCCCAACTACAGGTAAAACCATACGTCGCACAAGACAGTGAAATAAAAATTTCTGATAGAGGTGCAACACATGGCTGATGCTGTTTTTCTTGCATTGACTGTAATTACAATTGGTTCTGCAATTGCAGCACTTGAATTAAGATCTTTGATTTACGGTTCCATTGCTTTAATGGGAACTTTGGGTGGCGTTGCAGGTTTCTTTTTCTTGCTTGACGCACCGTTTGTTGCATTGTTCCAACTAGCAGTTTACGTTGGTTCTATCGCTGTTTTGATTTTATTTACTGTCATGTTGGTGAAAAGAGAATTAATCTTTAAAAAAATTGAAGACAAACGTAGAAAGTTTGCAGGTATTGGTTTAATGCTTGTATTCATGGTTGCATTAGGTGCAGTGTTCTTGGATTCTGGTGTCAAAACAATGACTACTGACGAACCTGCTACTGACTTTAAAGATATTGGAATTGACTTTGTAACATATTATTGGCCAGCATTAATTTTGATGGGATTAATTCTGGCAGGATCCGTTACAGGTTC
>JAQBHN010000084.1:0-13207 GCA_032127635.1 Nitrososphaerota archaeon | reverse complement strand
TTTTTCTCCGCCCCAATTGTCATACAGTTCATCATGATACTGCCAATACTTTTCTTGATCTTGCGCGCAATGTGCCGCCTCTGCGGCAAGAAGCGAATCGGGGCCGTTTAGCGGAAAGTCTTTGAAAACAATCTTCACTTTGCCTGTTTTAACAAAATCCTCGTTGATTGTATCCAGAGTGCTCTGATGGAATTTATAGCAAAATGTGCACTGATAATCGCCCCACTCCAATATTGTAATTGGCGCATTCGGGCTCCCAATTATCGGAGACCCGCCCTCGATTAATTTTGACGCCTTAAGTGAATCTGATTTGGATTCTGCTTCGGGATAGGATGACAGGAATGCCCCCGCAATGATGCCGATGATGATGGGGATTGCCAGCAAATATAATTTTGCCATGCTGATGCTGATTTTGTTTCTAGTAAATATCTTCTCTGATGTCTGTTCCGCCAACGTTGGATTTCTAATCCTCTAAATTGGATTTTGCAATACTGTCATTATCTCTGACATTTTTTGAGCGATGTCTCTTTCTTCTTGATTTATGTTTATTTTTTCCAACCTCTCAAAAAGTTTAGAATTGTTTATCATGTAGTCCAGCACGTCTAATGAAAATGGCTTTTCTATCACTGCAATTGCTTTGTTTAGTTTTGTCAAAACCTCCAACAATGTTTTTTCCAGGTAGCCAGAGGCAAAAATTATTTTTTGTTGCGGATTGATGTTTAAAATTTCAACTGCTGCCTGCAATCCCGTCATGAATGGCATTTTTTGGTCCAATATTACAACGTCAAAATAATTTTCTGATTGCTGATGATTGAATCTCTTGTATGCATCGACGCATTTGCGTCCATCTGTAGCCGTTATGACTTCTCTGCCTTTACATTCTAGAAATTCTTTGTACAGGCCTAAAATTTCAATTTCATCGTCTGCAATCAAGACTCTCGTGGATATCCGTTCCAATTTTTCTTCTTGATGGATATTCTCAATTCCAATAATGCCTATTTTCATTCTAATTGGATCTAAAATTTTTGACTCTGACACTCTGCCAAACACGCCCTCAGACAACTCTGCAAATAACTCAAAGTTTGTTATGACCTCCCTTTCCTCTTTTCCAGAAATTCTGGTCATTGTCTGCATGATTGACTTGTAACCATTTGCCCCGTACAGATCAATCAGCTCCCCCTGAATTATGTCTGAAATCTGATTTTTGTATTCCTTGTCTGATGGCACTGTTCGCAAATCTGTCATTTAACACAGATTTTTAGAAAAAATGTGTCAAAAAGACAAGTATGTTCGATCTCGGAATAACACGTCTCTCCAAATCACTGCACTTTGGTATTCTTTCCACCATCCAAGAGTTTTAATATAAACAAAGAATCTTGTTTTTTATGTCTGAATCTAGGCAAATCACAGTTTCAAAAACCGGTGTTTCAAAACTGGCAATACTTGCATTAGCTATTGTCTTTGCAGCGGGATTATTTGTTGTTGGATTTGATCAAGGCCATGTCTTTAGTCTCGTTTACGGGGAACAGGCATACACCGATCTTTACATCCATGAGCTTACTCATGACATGAGACATGCTGCCGGCTTTCCTTGCCATTAGGATTTCTTTGTCGTGAAAACATTCCATTTTATCGCCATTGTGCTGATCTCCGGCGCTTTTGCAGGATTAATCCACGGAACTGTCAATTTTGCAATCGTTGAACCATACCTTGATCAGGCGATAGGCATTGAAAATCAAAATTTGTTTGAGTCTGGCGAGGAGGAAGACTCTCCTCAATTCTGGGTGGAATATGAGGGGTACAGGGTGTGGCAGAAAAGTGGCCAAATTCTTGCAGGTGTGATTTTAGGAACGTCCGTCGGTGCCCTGTTTGGCATCGTATTTGCATTGTCTAGAAACTCCCTGCCTGGAAACAACGATGTCAAAAAGGCACTGGTTCTGGCTGGAATTATGTGGCTCACAATCTATCTGATTCCTTTTCTAAAATACCCTGCAAATCCGCCAACTGTGGGCGATGCTGAGACTGTGGTGCTGAGGGCGACTCTGTATCTTTCATTTATTGCAATTTCCGGAACAGGGGCGATTGTTTTTTACAAACTGTCCAAGAAATTCAAAAACAGGAAAAAACTCGTATCCCTAATCGGGTATGGCGTTTTCATAAGTGCTGTATTTTTCATAATGCCTGAAAACCCTGATGAAATTGCCGCCCCTATGAATTTGGTCAATGAGTTCAGAATGATGTCCGTGCTGGGAGTCTCATCATTCTGGATTTCAGTTGGAACGATTCTGGGATTCTTTTGGAATCGTTTTGAGCCAAACGAAGACACCGTGCAACATTCCTGATCATTCTGACTCTATGGAATCAGAACCAGTGCATTTCGTTTAAATAATAAGACAATTTTTAATATTTACATGTCCAGAAAATTAACATTGCCGCAATTAAAAAAATATGACATCACTCAAAAAGTCATAGAGGCGCTGGCTGACTCTGAATCAAGGGCAATTTTATTCTCAATTATCAAAAAAGGAAATACTGCTGCAGAACTTTCAGACAAACTCAAAATCCCACTTAGCTCTGTGTATAAAAAATTATCAGACCTTGAAGAGCTGACTCTGATTAAAGTTGAAAAGTGGATGCTGTCTGACAAAGGCAGAAAATACAAGGTCTATCGAAGCAGGATCAGCAAAGCTGACATTTCCATTCGAAAACCGGAGCCGGTTCTAACCTTGATTCCTAACTGAGTGATATTATGCAAAATCCTACCATCATACAACTGTCTGAATTTGACATCACTCAAAAAATTATCGAGTCACTTAGCAATGTGTGTACAAGATCCGTATTGTTTTCAATCAAAAATGAATCAAAAGATGCAACTACAATTGCCAATGAATTAAAAATATCTTTATCTACTGTATACAAAATTTTATCCACTTTAGACGATCTGGCATTGGCAGAGATTGATAAATTTGTTATTTCTTCTGATGGCAAAAAAATTAAACTGTATAGGAGTAGAATTGGAAAAGTTGAAATCATTTTAGATGATTTAGAGCCTAGTTTGAATTTGTATTCAAATACTGTAAATCCGAAATTAAATTAATCTACATTGTTTTGACAAATCATCCGGTATTCTGATTCTATAGACTTGGAATGATAATTTGGAATGATGCCTTGCTTTAAATAATTAGCTTCTCCTAAATTTTTTAGTAAATCATGAAACAACAAATAATTTTAACATTAGTTGTAATTGCCGTAACTGCCTTTCTTGGAGGTTATGGTTTAGGGAGTTTGAATGATAATTCTAATTCTTTAACAACTAATGAAATCATCACTGTTTCATCTGAATCAAGCGCTGTTGATGTTGACACTCTTACCATCGGATTCATTCCAGTTGAAAAAGCTGACGAATTAACTCCAAAGGCCAAGGCATTGGAAACGTTTCTTGAGAACGAGCTTGGCATAGATGTCAAAATCGTAGTTCCGACGGACTATGAGGCCATAATTGAAGGCATGAGATTTGGCCACGTTGATGCCGCCTTTATGGATACGGGTCCAGCATGGATCACTCACCAAAGAACCGGTGCAGAAGTCGTGATGGCGGAACTCGTTGAAGGCAAGGTGAATTATCAAGCGACAGTCTGGACTCTGGCTGACAATGACTCCATTCACTCATTGGCAGATACGGTTGGAAAAAGAGTGGCGTTTACCAGCATTACCGGATCTTCTGGTTTTGTGCGACCTATGGGAACACTGGTTACTGAAGGCTATGTGACTATTGAAGGCGATGATATTGTTGCCTTGGAATCTGCTTTGGCACATAACTTTGAGAGCTATACTTTTGCAGGCGGCTACAAATCTGCATTGGAATTACTTCTTAATGGCAATGTAGATGCTGCATTCGGTTCAGATATTGCACCACAAAAATATCTTGAATTGGAAGATCAAGCAAAACTACGTCCAGCCGCTACAATTGGACCTGTACCATCACATGTGTTTATGGTTAATTCTGACATGTCAGAATCAACCAGAGGCGCACTTGTTGATGCGCTAATCAAACTCAACTATGACGAAAATAATCATATTTTGAAGGATTTGTATGGCGCGGAAGCTCTGGTTCCGACAACAACCACTATGCATATTGGTGAATTTGGCGACTACATTGATGCGTTGACCGGACTTGATCAGTTGATTCTTGATAGCTATAACAAGAGCAAATAAAACCCGGGATTCTGGAAATGAAACAAATTCAGATGACCCAAAATTCTTCTTTTTCATTAATTTCAACAAACAAAATTATCCAAATGAGTGATGTTTGGACATCGTATGATTCAAAGAACTTTGCGCTGGAGGGAATCAATCTCTCAATTGACAGAGGGACAAATTATGCCATAGTTGGCAAGTCCGGTTCTGGAAAGTCCACGCTGCTAAAACTGATGAATGGCATGATGATTCCAAGCAAGGGCACTATCAAAATTGATTATGTTACGCCCGATATGAATAACAAAAAATTCAAAAAAACGATGCATACCATAGGCTATATCCCTCAAAGCTTGGGACTGGTAAAAAACATCACAGTTCTTGAAAATATCATGATTGGGGCGTTGCCTCGATTGAGCACGATGCAGTCTTTGCTTAAAAGATTCCCAGAACATGAAATTCTAGAGGCCAAAAGAATTATCTCTCTTGTAGGGTTGTCCGGCAAGGAGGAAAGAAAAGCCTACATGCTAAGCGGTGGTGAAAAGCGCAGGGTTGCCATCGCCAGAGCACTAATGCAAAAACCGACCATACTGCTGGCCGATGAAATTGTTTCAGAATTGGACCATGTAACTGCCCATGAGATTATGAATCTGATTGCTGATGCGCAAAAAAGAATGAATCTGACTGCCATAATGGTACACCATGACATGCATCTGGCATTGGAATTTGCAAACAGAGTTGCCGTGATTAAAGACGGTCGCAAAATATTGGAGATTGGCGTTGAAGGCGACAACATAGTTGATTTTCAAACGGGAGATCTTAACACAGAAGAAATTATGGAGATGTATGCTGATGACTCCAAAAAATAACATCGTAATTGGAATCATTGTCGCGCTTGTCATAGTTGCATCTTACAACGTTGATGCAAACCCGATTGAATTTGCTGAAGGACTGCCAAATCTTGCGATTGTAGTTGAGGAGATGCTTTCAGTTGAGCCAAAGTATGTCCCAACCGCATTGTGGGCCATGTTTGAAACAATCCAAATGGCGTTTATTGGAACCGTCGTGGGTACTGCAATCGCATTGCCTCTTAGCATGTTTGCAGCAAGAAATCTAAACAGCAAATATGTCTATGCGCCTGTCCGCGCACTGCTTGCAGCCATTCGAACATTCCCCTCTATCCTGTGGGCGATTTTGTTTGTAATCATGGTTGGTTTGGGAACCTTTGCAGGTGTTTTGGCAATTGTCATGTATACCATAGGATTTGTTGCAAAATTACAATATGAGGCAATTGAGGCAATTGACTCTGATCCTGTGGATGCTGTTAGCTCCATCGGTGTTTCAAAATGGCAATTGATTCGATATGTGGTGATTCCAGAATCCGCATCTCACCTGCTAAGCCAGATACTTTACATGTTTGACTACAATGTGCGCCAGACCAGCATTCTTGGGCTGGTAGGCGCTGGGGGGATTGGGTTCTACATTATCAACTATATCAAATTCTTTGAGTATGGAAAAGCAGCGGTATTCATGTTGGTAGTGCTGGCAGCAGTTTTGCTTATTGATTGGGTCAGTGTCAAAATCCGAGACAAGTACATTGTAAAGTCACAGCACGGTATGGAAGTAACTGCAAAATAAAATAAATTTCTAGGTCGTAATCTTGTCTAGCTGGCCTGACTCTGTGGCCGTCTTTACCTCTCTTGCAATTCTTTTGCCCATGCTCATTGTTTCATTGAATAGCAGTGAATAGTAGGGGGAGCCATCCATGTAGATGTTGGAGCCTGCGACAATCCTTGCTGAAAACTCGAACGATGTGAATTTGGCATTTTCATCATATACCCCTTCTATGCAAAATGGACCGTTCATTCCTGGTGCAACTACTCTTTTTGCCGCCTCGACAAAATTTTCCCCCATGGCATACACTTCATCTAGCAGCGATTCTCGCAAAACCAGGGGGCTGTTGCCAATTACATTGAATGATGGAACCTTGTTTGATTTCAGCTGCTGCTCTGCGGGAATTCTTCCCAACCCCTCAATGTCTGATTCGTGTCTTTGATCAGCTCCGAAGAATTCCAGCTCTTCTTTTAGCGGGGAGTAGAAAAATTGCAGATATGCCAGAACGCCTGCCGCATATTCCTGAATGTACAGGGGTTCGTCCTGTGATAAAATCCCGTCTGAAATCAGTTTACTTCTTTTAGTGTTGTAATCCGCCTCGTCTGCTGCCATGAAGTAGCCTTTGCCTCCTGCAGCCCCCTGCCTTTTCACTATTACCAGTTTTTCAATGTCTTTGGGTTCTGTCACTGCTTTTGGCATTGGAAGATTTGCCTCCCTCATCAGTTTTTCCTTCATGTCTCTGTCCGATTCCCATCTCAGAATCCATTTGTTGCCAAACACTGGGGTCTTAATCGATTCAATTTCCTCAGAACTCATCTGTGCGATTAGCGTCCCGTGCGGAATCAGAACTGCGTCATTTTCTTCCAGGATTGACTGGCACTTTTGATCAAGAACCTCCTTGAACGAATCGACAATGATTAGTTCGTCAATAAATGGAAACCTTCTGTATAATTTTTCACGTTTTTTTTCACATACTAGGATTGTTTTGAGACCTTCATCTTTTGCACCTTTTAGAACTTGCAAGGAGCAGTGGGAGCCCAATGTTGCGATGGACGTCATCATGATATTCTAAGTGATACTTTGTACTTTATGAACTGTGTGCGGATGTGACATACTGGAACACCTCGTCTATCAGCTCTACACTCAGTTCCGACTTGATGTCTTCTGGAATTACCTTCAGTACAAAATCATACATTGTTGCATTCTTTGGCAGCTCGTCTCTTTCTTGCAGCAGTGAAAAAACTGCAATTCCGTTGGAAATTATTGATATGATTTTTTCTTTATCTGAAAGTGCCATGACATGAATGATTGCTACAATTTAATATAAATCCGGCTTGCTGTTACAGTATTGACTTTCTTAGTTCCGGGCCGTGATAAACCTGTACTGCTGAATTCTCGTCTAGGATTTCCAATTCCATGGCAACGTCATGCCCTTCTGCCTCTTCATCCGCCTGCTGAGATACATGGTATCCTACGTATGCCCCGACAATGACAAACATTGCAATTACCATGAGCATTAGGATGTTCATCTTGATTTTGTGAAATTTTTACTGCCTATAAGCATTATGAAAATTAATGCAATTGTCCATTATTTTGTATAAAAATTAATTACACCGTGATATCCGCAATAAAGTAAATTATGATAGAAACTGAATTGGGAACTTTGCGAAGATCTCATTACTCTAATGAAATAAGCTCCTCGATGGACGGAACTCAAGTCACTGTGATGGGCTGGGTACTGACAGTCCGCGGACATGGAAACATCAGTTTTGCCACAGTTCGGGACAAAAACGGGGATATTTCAATTGTTGCCAAAAAAGATGACTGTCCGGACGAAATCCGTGAAAAAATTTCATCGTTAAAATCACATTCATCCGTCTCTGTTACTGGCAATGTCAAGGCATCTGAAAAAGCACCTAGCGGGTTTGAAATAATCCCAACTGAGTTGAGAGTTTTCTCCGATGTTGAAAAAATCCCCCCCTTTGAGCCGACTGCCAAAACTGTAAAAAACATCGACACCCGACTCGAGGCAAGGCCGATTGATCTTAGACGCGATGCGCTTCAGCATATTTTCAAGGCCCGAAGCTTTGTTTTAAAGTCCATCCGAGAGTATTTTGCCAACCAAAATTTTGTTGAAATCAACACTCCCAAAATGATTGCAACTGCCACCGAAGGCGGTGCCGCGTTATTCCCGATATTCTACTATAACAAAGAGGCGTTCTTGGCACAGAGTCCGCAATTGTATAAAGAGCAGCTTACAATGAGTTTTGAAAAAGTGTTTGAGATAGCCCCCATCTTCAGGGCCGAACCCTCTAGGACCAATCGCCATCTGGCCGAAGCTATTTCCATTGATCTGGAGGAGGCGTTTGTGGATTACAACGATGTGATGAACAGGATAGAGGAAATCATCAAAACTTCCATTCGAACTGTTAGTGACTATGTCAGGGACAACCCTGGTGCTGAATTTACAGTCCCCCAAATTCCTGATAAAATTCCGAGATATTCTTACGATGATCTAGTTGACAGAATGCAAAAGGCCGGCGCCAAAACCGAATGGGGGGATGACCTGTACCCGTCAAACCTCAAAAAAATAGGCCTGGACGGATTCTACTTCATTACAGATTGGCCGCTTGCCCCTAAACCGTTTTACGTCAAAGACAGCAAGGCAAATCCAAAAGTTTCCGAGTCTTTTGACTTGATGTTTGGCGATTTGGAACTGTCTTCTGGAAGTACAAGAATTGAAAAACGCGATGAGCTAGAAGAGCGCATGAAGAACAAGGGAATGAACACTGATTCGTTTGAATATCATCTTGCGGCTTTTGATTACGGGGTTCCTCCCCACGCTGGATGTGGAATCGGACTTGAGCGACTAATCATGGCGCTTACTGGCACGGAAAATATTAGAGATGTCACGTTCTATCCTAGGGATGTTGACAGGCTAACACCGTAACCAAAATATTTTAAAATTCTGTTGATTTTATTCGCCAGATGGCAGTCTGATTTTGCACGATACTTGTTTGTAATTTTTTCTAAATCCACCATGCTGTGATTGTCAAATTGCTTGTGAATCTGCTAGTTGTTTTTTATAGGTGGCCTGATGCCTGATTCTAAATCTGCCAACTTTTTTCAAATCATACCTTTGAAAAATACGATGTTTTGATGCTAGGCGTGATTCTATGACGAAATAATCAATTGCTGTTATTTCCAGATTCAGGATTGTCTGTTATTTGAAATGCAAACTATCTGATATATTTCCCAATGTTGGGAATAATGTATGAGTTTGAAGCAGGCAAGAAAAAGAAGAGCTTTGGCCACTGTAATTACTTCGGCAATTATGATGACCGCAGTTACTATTATGGGTGGCGCAGGTGTAGTCTGGAGCCAAACTTCTTTGAATTCTCAGCAAACAGAGATGTCTGATACAGTTGATGATTATCTTAACAAACTCAACGAGTCTTTAATGTTTGAATATGTGTATTGCAATGATGATCCGTGCGATACCATTATAGTTGTATTGACCAATGTGGGTGATCTTGGATTGGATGTCTCACAGATTACCGTCTCTGATAGAATATCCGGATTCAGTAATGTACATTCTCTGTCAAAAGGGCAAATAATGCCTGACGGTAGTATTTCCGTGGTTATTAATGATTCATCATTTTCTTCATACAGCGTTTAGATGTTTCTGCTGCTACTGCCAGAGGTAGCATCATTCAAACACAAATTAGCACGTGATACTTTTTGTCTGGTTAGAATTTTTGTTGGTGTGCTTTGATAAAAAAACGAAGAGGGCTTAGCAACGTTATTGGAATGATATTTCTTGTGGTTGTTCTCAGTTCTGTGATTGGCTATTTCACATATGGAATCAATCTGATTGAACGAGTTAATGATGAAGTGATAGTAAAGGGCGTTGAAAGTATGGATAAATCAAAAGAAGATTTTGAAATTGTAGACGTAAAAATCAACGGGGGCAAATTTGATCTTACCATTAAAAACACAGGTCAACTCCCGATTAATTTTATAAGATTGTGGGTGAACAATGTAACTGATGCTTCATGGCCCCTGCAAAATTTTACTCTGAATGAAGCATCTTATCCTGGACAAATTCTGTACGGTGTAGGCCAAAATCTAAATCTTTACGCGTTAGAATCTCAATCGTATTCCTTAAGATTGATGACGGAAAGAGGCAATTTGTTCAACATCCAAGTGACATCTCCTCAGGATGAAACACTTGAAATGAATTTATTTTCAACCCCAAAATCTGTTCTAACCGGACAAGATGTGACAATATGGTTTGGTGTAACCAACAATGTGACGGATGGCAGCGTATTGCAATTGATCACTCCTCAAATAGAAGACCCCCCGGATGTCACTGGCGGTGCAACTGCAACATACAGAGAAGGCCCGGTTCCGCCATCAAAAGAAAGTTTGTCACATGGTGATACTTCTTTCTTCAAATGGGTTTACACTGTTACTGGATCTGATGGAGATACGGTGACATTCAACGCAACTGTCAACCATGCAAAACAGGGAAATTTCATTGCAGAACAAGTTGAAATTGTAACACTTGATGATGATTCTTTATTGGTAGAAAATGCAGGCGTATTGCAAGTTGACTATGCGTCTCTTGAATGGGCACAAGGTACGGGTGATTGGTCATCCGGATGGAATTTGGATAATAATGTTGATACTGTGTGGAGAATTAACGTGACAAATAATCACCTTACTGACACATTCTATATCGGTAAAGACACTGCCATGATATTACTGCCTGTGGCATCCTCCACAAAGAGTCCTTTTTACATTGCATCTGGTGCCACTACAAGTCCGCCAACTATTGCAGCATACGCTGATCTTAGCCAAAGTATACCTCCAGGTCAAAGAGATCGTGTTTATTTTGGCGCAAATATTCCCGGCAGTGCTACTGAGGCCGGCACTCCAACTCAAAAAGGCGTCAACCAATCGCCAATTTTGATATTTGGAACGATGTGTTCTGGGGGAGGATGTCCAGGGTCTGGAACATCGTACGGTCAAAATATTCCTTTTCTTGGAATACTGATAGAATGATATCCGACACATCACCATTAGTAATATATCAATGAATATCTGATTTGAAATATCGTGGTTACTGAAGAAGAAATAAAACGCGTTTCAAAATTAATGAGAATCGACATTGATGATCATAAAGAATATGTTGATAAAGTAAAATCAATGATCGGTTATTTTGATATTTTGGATTCTGCCGGGGTTGAGTCTGAAGAGATTTCAATGCCTGAGATCTCCATCTCTAATTTGAGAAAAGACGAATACGTTCCGTTTGATGATAAACTAATTGAAAAACTGAACCACTACAAGGGAACATACGTTCGAGCACCAAAGATGTCTTCATGAACCTGAAAATCTCGGCCCTCGAATTCGTTCAGGAAGCAAAAATTGGAAATATTTCTGTTGAGGACTTTGTCGCAAAAACTATCGAGCGAATTCAAAATGTCGACGATAGGCTACATGCATTCTTGTCTGTAAATGAAGAAGCGATTGATCAAGCCCGAGGAATCGACAAGAAAATAAAGTCGGGTGATGAGGTTGGCAATTGCTTTGGAATGCCGATTTCAATCAAAGATAACATTTGCATAAAAAATTCAAAGACCACATGCGCATCAAAAATGCTTGAAAATTTTGTGGCGCCCTATGATGCCACTGTCATAACAAAGCTAAAACAGCAAGATGCGATATTTATCGGCAAGGTAAACATGGATGAATTTGCAATGGGGCTGAGTACTGAATTCAGTGCATTTGGTCCGAGCAAAAATCCATGGGATACAGATTATGTCCCAGGCGGGTCTTCTGGCGGCAGCGCTGTATCTGTCAGTGCGCTTGAATGCGTAGCGTCACTTGGCTCTGACACCGGCGGTTCTGTAAGAAACCCTG
The DNA here is from genome assembly GCA_032127635.1 of Nitrososphaerota archaeon. Lineage (GTDB taxonomy): Archaea > Thermoproteota > Nitrososphaeria > Nitrososphaerales > Nitrosopumilaceae > Nitrosopumilus. The sequence continues at coordinate 1,471 of JAQBHN010000084.1, read as the reverse complement.
CAAGTTTTTGCTCTGCGGTGGGATACAAGCCAACTTATGGTTTGATTAGCAGATACGGTCTGATTTCATACGCTAACAGCATTGAGCAGATTGGCCCTCTCACTAGAACTGTGAAGGATTCAGCCTTTATGCTAAACATGATTTCTGGAATTGACCCCAATGACAACACCACCGTTGATAACAAAAACGAGGACTATCTTTCAGGCATAGAATCAGGCATTGAGGGTAAACGCATTGGCATAATCAAAGAGATGATTGGGGACGGGATAGACCCTGCAGTATTGTCTGCCACAAAAGATGCCATTTCCAAACTAGAATCTTTGGGTGCAGTATGTGAGGAAATCTCACTTGACATGGTAAAATATTCTGTTGCAGCTTACTATGTCATCACTGCCACCGAAGCCGGCAGCAATCTTGCAAGATACGACAATATCAGATATGGATATGACTTTCCACTGGAAGGCTATGAGTTTAACTCTTACATTTCAAAGGCTCGACGCAATTTTGGCCCGGAAGTAACCAGAAGAATGATTATTGGCGGGTTTGTTCCCTCTGCAGGACACGCCGGAAAATATTTCCTAAAGGCATTAAAAGTAAAAAGCAAACTTACAAAAGAAATCAACGAGGCATTCAAGAAATTTGATTTTCTTGTATCCCCGACTGTCCCGATTCTGCCATTCAAAATAGGTGAAAAAATTGACGACCCTATCTCGCTGTTTCTGGTTGACATCAATACCGTCACTGCAAATCTTACTGGAAAACCTGCGATATCAATCCCGTTTGCAAACTCAGGCGGATTGCCAATTGGAATTCAACTGATGGCCGATTCAATGAACGACAAATCACTACTTCAGGCAGCATATGCGCTGGAGCAGACCGTAAGTTTGCCGGAGGTTCCGATATGACCATGATTGGCTTGGAGATTCACTGCCAATTGACTAACCTGAATAGCAAATTATTTTGTTCATGCAAGGCAAACTATAGGGAGTTTGAAATCAACGAAAACATCTGTCCTGTCTGCATGGGGCTGCCAGGAAGTCTGCCACGATTAAATCAGGAGGCTGTAAAAAAAGCCACGCTAATTGCAATGGCTCTAAACTGCACGACTCCTGAAAAGATTGCGTTTTTCAGAAAAAATTATTTTTATCCTGACTCCCCCAAAAATTTCCAAATCACACAATTGAACATCTATGGCGATACCAGCGTGGGAGGTGCCGGCTCTAACATGATAGGTGACAAAAAAATCATAATCACCAGAATACAGCGAGAGGAGGATCCCGGACGTCTGATTTATGAGGGAAGCTCATCCAAAAATCAGATCACTCTGGTGGATTACAACCGTGCCGTCACGCCTTTGGTTGAAATTGTGACAGAACCCGACTTTGAAACGCCAAAAGAAGTGAGGGATTTTCTAAACGTTTTGTCTGATATCTTGGCAAACCTTGGCGTGGCCGACCCTAGTCTGGAAGGT
>JAQBHN010000083.1:0-3715 GCA_032127635.1 Nitrososphaerota archaeon | reverse complement strand
CCGATCGCGTCGGCACGTCGCCAAATCCGAGCCGATAGCCAGCTGCGGCCACGTCATCAGATTCAGTTTCATCAGCCTTTCTTTTCAGGTTGATAGTGGTCATTGTAGTCATTTGCCCTGACGGTCCGGGTTCATGATATGTTACAGTGAGTGTTTCATTTTTAATGAAGTCGGGGATACTTTTGTATTTCAAACCCTTCCCAATGGTAATCAGATCATCTGATGTCAGCGGCAGTCTGCCTTGTCTGTCGCAGCAATTGTGACAGTCAGGCCAAAAGCATTTCCACAAGATGTATTTTTTTTCTGAATTCAAATAAGGCACATGAAAAATCACGTCTTTAACTTTAATTGCATAGTCAGAGACATCCGTAATTTTGCCCAGCATAAATTTTCTGAGAATAGGATCAACGTCCCAATCCTTTTCCAACAAATCTAATGATTCTTCAATTTCGCTCTGAGACAACTATTAAGTTATAACATCTTTTGCAGATGTTATTAATGTTGAGTGAAAAAGGAAAGTATGCCTCGGCCACAGAAAACAGAAGATTCGTATGGAGTGAAATAATTTGGCCGTTGATTTTGGAAATCAATGACGTCGCATTTTCATTAAAACAGTTTCAAGAAAAACGTGAAAAAGTATGCAAAGAAAAAAATGTGACGATTACAATTCCTTCCAGAGGGCTGGTATCATTGGTGCAGAAAGGAATTTTGCGAAAAGAAGGGAACATCTATTCGATTCATTTCAGACTAATCCCATACATGCGATTAAGAGCCATATGTGATTATGCGACCATAATTCGCGAAGTCAGACTAAAATAATTACAACAAATGAATATATTCTAAAACATCAAAATTTCTTCAAGTAGCCCGATAGTCTAGTGGTCAAGGATTCTGCCCTCTGGATCTCAAGAGTGGATAGGCGGAGACGGCAGTTCGAATCTGCCTCGGGCTACTGGTAAAATATGAATGGCTTGTAGAGCACTATCTTGATGCTTGTGCGATGCGTTCCAACTCATGTCTCTTCTTTACAGAGGGTGCATTCGGATCATTGGATGCTGCAAGCATGAGTTGTTCAGCCATATGCTCTTCGATTGGCTTTGGATTTGAGAAAGTTGCATCTTTTACAGCATCTGCAATAAACTTCAGAGCCAAGTCAACTCTCCTGAGCGGAGCAACATCTACCGATACATGGTATGTGGTGCCACCATAAACAATTCTAGTGGTGTCTTCAGTTGGAGCAGAGAATTCTATCGCTCTAACTAAAACTTCGACAGGGTTTTGTCCTGTTTTCAATGCGATAATATCAAAAGCTGTTTTTACAGTGTTGAGTAACTTGGTTTTCTTGCCAGTCATCCTACCAGTGTTCTTTGCATATTTTTTTCCAAAGTGCATTGATTTGTTGATTAATCGCTCAACAATGTTGACATCTGCTTTATTGAATCGTTTTAATGCTGAACGACCATAAGTGTAAGGCAGGATTTGTTTTCTCAAAGATATCGCGGTTTTTAATCCAGGATCTTTGACCACGACATCAGATAAATCCCATTTTCTAAACAACAGTAAATTCTTAGTTTCAGCCATCTCTATCTCCTTGGTTTCTCCTTCTTACCAATAACTAGTTCATGCAAGGATGTACCGTTAACTTTGAAAACTTTGAATCTAACACCAGGAATATCACCCATTGCGCCGCCTTGTGTTGCACCCATACCCTGGATGTGAACTTCATCGTGTTCATCAATGAAATTCATAGCGCCGTCTCTTGGCAAAAATGCAGTTACAGTTTTTCCATTTTTAATCAATTGTACTCTCACACATTTTCTAATGGCAGAGTTTGGTTGTTTGGCTGCAATACCGACTTTTTCCAAAACAATTCCACGTGCTTGCGGTGCTCCCCTAAGAGGATCAGATTTTACATCAATGCCTAATTTTCTTCTTTTGTAAGTCGAGATGGCCCATCTTTGTTTCTTCTTTTTACTCGTAAGAACCCTACCGGCAAATAATCCTAGTGGTGATTTTCTCATACCTTACATCTCCAAAGTTGCGCGTTCAGGACTGTTAATCAACACACTGCTAATATCAAAATATCGTTTTGCAAGTAGTCTTGCCTTCTCTGCATTTCTACCCTCTCTTCCAACTACGATTCCTTTCTTTCTTGGGTCTACCATAACTATTGCCTGTTTTGTACCATCAGGTCGTGTATTTATTTTTACTTCAGAAATCAGTTTAGAATTAAGCAAACTAGACAAGAATTTTGCAGGATCTTCGTCAAATTCCACCAATTCAACGTTCCTCTTGACAATGTTTTGTAATGATTTGATGTGGACGCCGCCCTTGCCAATTGCAAGCCCCATTTTACCAGTATTGACTACAAAAATTACTCGGTCTTGTTTTTCATCCTCCACACAATCACGTGCTGTTGCGCCGGTAACATTTTGAAAAAGTGACATCATTCGCATTTGATCAGTTGTGAGTTTAATTGATTGCGCCATTAGAATTCCTTTTTATCTCCGGACAAAAATGTCTCATTTAAACTTTGAACAGGGAAATTAGAGTTAAGCAATTTTTTCCTCAGCTTCGGTATCTTTTAAAATTGATTTGATGCTTGCATCGTCTAGAGAAGTAAATGAAATTGTCGAAATTCTAAATTGTAAGCCACATAATCTGCCTAATGCGACTGAGGTCCCTTGAAAGTTTACTAAAGGTATTTTTTCTTTTTTTGCATCGGATTCAATTTGCTCAAACACTTCTTTCTTAATGGATTGAGACAATACAATCAGCTTGGAATTTTTTATAGAGTTCAGAACTTGTTTAGTGCCCATTGTTAGCTTTTCTTCCTTTCTAGCATCTCTTAATGATTTTTCAAGTATCTTACTCATGTGATTTCCTTAAGTCGATCGTCTTGTCAGGGCTTTATAGGTTTATTGAAAAATTAAGCACAGGGTATAATAGAATTAGTTTTGTAAACCGAACAAAGAACTCAAAGTGGAAAAGAGATTACCTATTTCATCAAAAAAATTACCGGGTTTTTGTTTTTCAGAATTTTCTAAAAGGGTTTTTTCGGATTCAGCGGATATTTGATCAGGGATATTTTCAGAGTCAAATTCAGAATAACCGGCAGAGGCATCAATGTTTGAGGATAATGCGATCTCAAGGTTTGCTCTGGCAGTCAGATAATTTGGATTTCGTTCCAGGACTTCGCCGTACAATAAAATTGCGTCACTGAAGTGACCTAAATTTGCAAGTGCATTTGCCTTGTTATTTTTTGCAGGAAGGAAATTTGGATCAATTTCAATGGCATGATCATAATACACTATAGCCTCAGAAAAATATCCCAGTTTTCCCAATGCAGAGCCTTTGTTTACGAGGAATTCCACATTGTTTGGGTTTTTGATTAATGATTCATTAAAAAAACTCAATGAGCTGTCAAATTGACACAGTCTGTACAGTGCCGGTCCCATCCCATCATAGTATGAAATGGTATCAGCGTATGTACTAGAATCACATTTTAGCTTAATTTGATTTAGTAGTTTTCCCAGTTCTATATCTTCCACTGTAAGATTATTTGGTTTTTCAATTTCAACATATACCTTGTCTGCAACAGGATCTTTTGCGACAGGATCTTTTGCGACAGGATCTTTTGCGACAGGATCTTTTGCGACAGGATCTTTTGCGACAGGATCTTTTGCGACAGGATCTTTTGCGACAGGATCTTTTG
>JAQBHN010000082.1:0-58596 GCA_032127635.1 Nitrososphaerota archaeon | reverse complement strand
CTTTGCGTTATTTTGATAATTTAGAAGCGATCGTTACTGCATCTTTGGTTGCCTCTACGTTGTGAGTACGAATAATATCAGCCCCATTCATGACAGAGATAGTTTCTGCAGCAATTGAACCAAATAATCGATCATCTGTATTTTCTTTTCCCAAAATTTTTCCTATGAATGATTTGTTTGAAGCTGAGATCATAATAGGAAAATTCTGTTTTATGGAATTTAGATTTTTCAATATGGATAGATCTCGTTCTAGCCAATCAGATTTGATTTTTGTAAAAAATTGCCCCTTGCCACTTTTTTTAAAAAATCCAATAGCAGGATCCAATACGATTTTTTCAAAAGGAATATTGGATTGTTTTGCTATCTTTAAGCTGTCTTTGAGTAGTCTCTTAGTTTGTGTTATGTGATTGCCAATGACAACTTTTTGATCATACGCACACAAAATCAGTGAGGGGACAAATTCTGAAATGACATTTTGCATTTTTTTATCGTATTTCAATCCAGAAATGTCGTTGATTATTTCAACTCCGTATTCCAAAGCGTCTTTTGCAACTTTTGCTCTGCACGTATCAACTGATATCGGCAGATTTGTAAAATTTTGAATTATTTTAATTGCGTTCAGGATTCTTTTTGATTCGGCTTGTTCTGAGATTAGGGTAGAAAGGTACGGTGCCGTGGACATGCCTCCAACGTCTATAAAATCTGCGCCTTGATCCTCCATTAGCTGGGCAGTATTTTTTATGAGAGTTTTGCCGGTATTGACAGACTTTTTGTGAAATGACTCAGGGCTGGTATTTAGAATTCCCATAATTCTGACAGGGTTCTTTCCACCCACACCCACATTGCCAATTTTTGCCACATGGTTTATCAAATCTAATGCAATTTGAGTGATATGATGATTCCAGGTTGGAAAAAGAGGTACTCTGATATTTTAAAAGAGTTCAAGTACAGCGAAAAAAAAGACAAAGAGTCGTCCATTCTTTTGAATTCCATTTTAAAAAAGTCTGACGCCGACAAAAAAATTTCCAGGCTAATCAAAGGAAAAACGGTTTTAGTCATAGGCTCCGGGCCGTCTTTGTCACATGCAATTCCAAAATTAAAAAACTATAAAAAAATTGTAAAAATTGCTGCAGATAGTTCGATAAAACCGCTTGTAGAAAACGGAATAATTCCAGATATTGTTGTCACGGATTTGGACGGAGACGAAAGGGTATTGGAAAAAATTGGAAAGACAGATTCGATTTTTGTTGTGCATGCACACGGAGACAACATGGACAAGCTGGAACTTGCTAGAAAATTCAAAAACTGCATTGGGACAACGCAGTCAACGCCGTTTAGCAAAATTGAGAATTTTGGGGGTTTTACAGACGGAGACAGGGGGGTCTTCCTAGCAAGCCATTTTCAAGCAAAGAAGATCATTCTGTGTGGCATGGACTTTGGAAAAAGAATAGGAAAATTTTCAGAAACTAAGAGATCAGAAAGGAAGATAAAATTGAAGAAGCTAAGAAAAGGCGAATCCCTTCTGAAATGGCTGGCAACATTTACAAAATCAGAATTATTTACCACTTCAAAATCAATCAAGGGATTTAAAAAAATATCATTCAAAGAGATGGATATTACAATTACCTAGAATGCATTTAATACCCATTCATGATCAATCAGATTATGAAATTCTCAGAGGAGCAAGTGAAAGAGATTGTCACCCTGAAAGAGAGTTTGATCGAGCAGATTAGCAAACATCATGAAGGGATTGAAATGCTAGAGAAAAATATCACAGTTTTGGACCTGTTTTTAAAAGGCTCTAGTTTTACAAAAGCCTCTCAGCTGGAAATAAAAAAAGAGGAGGTCAGGCCAGAGATCATAGAGAAGCCTGTGGAAAATTCAATTCCAATCAAAAGAGTCAACGACGGTAAAATTATCGCCAAGGCATTTGTTACACCGGATCAGGTTTCCATAGTTTTGGACAATGAAATTGCAGTTAATGCGGATACCCCACCTTTCAAATCATTCTTCCTGGATAGAATAATCGGGGAGATGAAAAAGAAGGATACGGTGGAGGCAGAGAGCGGGAAAATCCAGAAAGAGTCGGTTATTGATTATATCATTAACAAAAACGGGGTAAACATAAGGGAAATTATAATTAAAAACTACAGGCAAAAAGAAAGAGTAAACGAGTTAATCAGCACGGCGGGATGGTCATTAACCAGAATGCTTGAGAATGTGAACAAGTGATATCATGGATAAAATTGTAGTTTTAGATTTTGGATCACAGTACAGTCATTTGATTTGTAGGAGAATCAGGGAATTTTCCGTGTACGCAGAGCTTGTTCCGTATAATATCAGCTATGATGAATTAAAAAAGTTGAATCCCACAGGAATAATTTTTTCAGGCGGCCCGTCAAGTGTTTATAATTCAGACGCTCCGGTTCCAGAAAATGAAATTTACGACATGGGTTTGCCCCTGCTTGGGATTTGTTACGGTCATCAATTAATTGTTAGCAAGTATGGGGGGAAAGTGAAAAGAGCAAACAAGGAATACGGTTCGTCGCTACTGACAATCGATAGCGATGAAGATCTTTTAAGCGGAGTTGGGGAATCAGTTAGAGCATGGATGAGTCATGGTGACGAGGCAGAGCAAATCCCCAAAGGTTTCAAAGTGATCGGGCATACAGAGGGTGCAAAAGCAGCTGCAATTGCATCAGAAGAGAAACCAATCTACGGGATTCAGTTTCACCCCGAGGTGGTGCATACAGAGCAAGGCACGGAAATCCTAAAGAATTTCGTGTTGAAGGTTTGCGGTGCAAAGCAAAATTGGACCATGGAAGGTTTTGTCGATACGGCAGTTGAGAAAATTTCAAAGATTGAGGGAAATGTCCTTTGCGGAGTAAGCGGAGGCATAGATTCGACTGTTGTAGCATTACTGATTCACAAAGCAATTGGGGACAGGCTAAAGTGTGTTTTTGTAAACAACGGATTGCTGCGATTAAACGAAGAGAAAGAGATCGAAGAGATGTTCAGAGATAACTTCAAGGTGGATTTCACCTCAATTAATGCCGCTGATCAATTTCTTGGGAAACTCAAAGGGGTGGAGGACCCAGAGAAGAAAAGAATGATTGTCGGGGAGGAATTCGTTCACGTCTTTACCGATTTTGCCAAAGGTAGCGGCCCCTTCAAATGGCTAGCTCAGGGCACACTGTATCCAGATGTAATTGAAAGCGGCGTATCAAAAGGGCCTGCAGCGGTAATCAAATCTCACCACAATGTAGGAGGACTGCCTGATTGGCTTGATTTGGAAATTTTAGAGCCGTTAAGAGAATTGTATAAAGACGAAGTAAGAAAAATCGCTAAAATTCTTCGAGTTCCAGAAAAACTCTTCATGAGGCACCCATTTCCAGGTCCAGGGTTGTCAGTCAGAATAATTGGAGAGGTAACCCCGACAAAACTTGAGATTTGTAAAGTTGCAAGCAAGATCGTAGAAGAGGAGTTGGTGAAGGCGGGGCTGTATGAAAAAGTATGGCAAGCATATGCCGCAGTAGGTGACGACAGGGCAGTAGGGGTTGTCGGAGACGAACGCAGATATGGAAACATAGTCATGATCAGAGTTGTGGATTCGGTTGATGCAATGACTGCAGATTGGACAAGATTGCCACACGGTTTGTTGGAAAAAATGAGCAACAGGATAACAAATGAGATCGAAGACGTGACTTGGGTCACCTATACCATTTCAAGCAAACCGCCTGCAACCATCGAGCCCCAATAGTGATAAAAATGGAATACGAAAAAATTTGTGATGAGATTTTAGAATGCGACAAAAACATTCGATATGTTGGAATATATGATTTCGGAGAGCTTTATGACAAAATGAGACCGGGATTAAAAAGTCATCTGTCAAGGGAGGAAACTGAATTGTCATTATCTCAAGCAGTGTACCGTTGGGCTACACGTAAAAAAACTGCAGATAAAATTGGAAAAGCAATTTATGCACTTGCAAAATATGAAAAAATTTATCGAGTAACAATTCCAATTCGAGGGGCGGGATTAATTTTGATTAGTATTGGATTAGATGCAGATGTCAATACAATTGTAGAAAAAATTCTAACAATTAAAAACAAACACTCCCCATAATCTGTGATGGGCATGGATTTTCATGTTTTTGACACATACGTAAAGGCAAAAGATGGGCATACAATGCATTTCGATGTTGTCACAGATACAAGCGATATAGAAAAGGCAATTTCGTTTGCAAAAGAATGGCTGAAATCAATTGGGGAAGAGTCATCCACAGTAACTGCAAATGAATGCAAGTTTTGCCATACACAATCGGTTCCAGAAGATATTGAGATTGAAATTATGACTGACGGATACTCTATTTCAAGAATGGAAGGGTGTCCAAATTAATTTTATTCTACACTAATAATTTCTTCAGAAATTAAATATTCTATAGCAGACAATAGTTCATTTTCTGAAATTGTTTCCTCGGCATACCATACAAAAATGTCATGGACCCATCTAGGTATTTTAGATTCAGATTGTTCTGAATTACTAACTTGCAATGATTCAACCTCATCAATAGGAGCTAGTTCTTCTTCAATGGAGTCCGCCTCCTCTGATACGTTTTGAGAGATAATTGGAGGCACACTGGATTTGACTATTGAAAATGTTGAAACAGCCTCACCAGATCCAAATTCAGAATAAATTCTTAATCCGTAATCACCTAACAGGTTTGATTCATTTTCGTCAGGTTCAAGGTAATGCAAAATTTGAACACCGAACAAATCATCATCAATTACTTTTGGCATGATTTCAGTATCTTTGATTATTTCCTGATTACTTAGTCTAATTATTTGCATGAAATAATAACCGTCATGAGGATCATAGTTTTGGATTTCAATGTCAGCTCGAATTATTTGTGGATTTTTATCTAAATCAACAGTGTTTCCAGAAATAAAATCAATGGTAACAATAGGTTCTTCGTCAAGCCCATAAACTAAATTCGAATAAAATAATGCAGACATGCACAAAAATCCAAGCATTATTTTTGAAATCAATTTTTAACCATAATTCATTAAATCGGATTGAATATATCTATACAGGCAGTTTCTTTGACAAGTAAATTCCAATTTGGAAATATCACTCAAGCATGCATGCGCCAAAAACACCTGCAGAATCACCCAATTCATTTTTCAGAATGGGCGTATCAACTAAATCAGAAAACACTTTGCCGTAAACAGACTCTTTTCCCTCAGTATACAAAAAATCAATGTTTGACAAGCCGCCGCCCAAAATAACTGCATCAGGATCCAGTATGTCAATGACATTTGCAAGGCCGTATCCAAAATTTTCTAGAAATTCATCTTTCCATTTTTTGCCATGTTCACTGTCAATGTCAGGAAGTATTTCCTTAAGAGACTTGGATTTTCCTGAAAGTTTCTTCCAGTGATTTTCAAGTGCAGGACCGCTGATGTAAGTCTCCACACAGCCACGTTTCCCACAGTAGCAGGGATTGCCATTGCGATGAAGTGTATGGTGCCCCCATTCGCCTCCAATGTTTGTTCTTCCAGAGTGAAGTTTTTTATCAATCACGATCCCCCCGCCTACGCCGGTGCCAAGAATGGCACCAAAAATCAGATCAAAATCAATTCCGGCACCCAATGTTGCTTCGGCCATTGCAAAACAATTTGCGTCGTTTTCCATGGATATTTTTTTTCCAAGTTTGTTTTCCAAATCTTCTTTTAGTGATTTGCCAATGAGGCACTGCGTATTACTATTTTTAATCAGCCCGGTCTGTTTTGAAATCGCCCCAGGTGCGCAAACCCCCAATGAAAAATCAGGTGCGTTTTTGGAGATGTCCAGAACTAGAGACGAGATAGAGTCTAGAATTTTTTGATAGTCATTTTGGGGTGTGGGAATTCTTTTTCTTTCAATGACACTGAAATTCTCGTCTAGTAAAACGGCTTCAGTTTTAGTGCCACCTAAATCAACACCAAGTTTGTACGTCAATTAGTTATAAGATTGGAACGCTTATGATTTGACTAAAATTTATCCCATGCCGCCTGGGGCGCCGGACACAGCGATAACATCGTCAATTCTAAGAATCATGCATGCTGCCTCTGTAGCAGATTTGATTATCTGTTCTTTAACGACAATTGGTTCTACGACATTGATTGCCATCATGTCTGCAATCTTCATGTTTCTGGCATCAATTCCGGTCCATTTTTGACCTTGGTTTTGTTTTGCTCTAAGATTAGCCATAGTGTCAATTGGATCCATTCCTGCGTTTTCAGCAATAGTAAGTGGGATTGTCTCTAATGCTTCGGCGTATTTTTTAATTGCAAGTTGTTCTCTTCCATCAAAATTATTAGCCCATTCCTTGAGCACTGATGCTGCGAATGCTTCAGGTGCGCCGCCGCCAGCTACGATTGCTGGCTTTTCCATTACATCTTTTACAACCATTAGAGAATCATGAATTGAGCGATCAACTTCGTCAATTACTCTTTGTGTGCCGCCACGAATTAGCATTGTAACTGATTGCGGGTGCTTGCATCCTTCGATGAAAACCCATTTGTCAGATTCCACTTTCTTTTGCTGAACTAAACTTGCAATGCCAAGATCACTTTCTGAGAGATCATCAAGATTGCTAATCACACGTCCGCCTGTGGCTTTAGAAAGTTTAATCATGTCACTCTCTTTGACACGACGTACTGCCAGAATGCCATATTTTGCAAGATAGTGTTGTGAGATATCATCAATTCCCTTTTGACAGATTAGGACATTAACTCCTACGTCGTGTAATTTATCAACCATAGATTTCAACATTCTATTTTCTTCTTCCAAGAACATCTGCATTTGTGTCGGGTCAGTAATTCTAATTTCCGCACTTAGTTCGGTTTTTTCAATTTCTAATGCAGAATTAAGTAATGCTATTTTTGCATTTTCAATTTTTGTAGGCATTCCACTATGAACGACTTCTTTATCTAAAACAATTCCTTTTATGATCTGGGTATCATCAATTGAGGCGCCGGCTTTCTTTTCTACTTTGATATTTTCAAGGTCTACAAAATAGGCATCACCCTTCTTTGTTGCAATGCTAAGAATCGCATCGACTACAATTTTAGAAAGCAGTGTGCTATCCTCAGAAATTAATTTTGATTGCATGCTGGTTGTAGCGATTTTTAACAGGGACGCTCTATCATCGGGCTGAATTTTCTTTGCCAAGTCTGAGTAAATTTCAAGTGTTTTGTCGGCTGCGGCCTGGTATCCGTCAATAATAGTTGAAGAGTGAACGTCTTTGTTGAGAAGATCTTCCGCCCTTGCCAGTAATGCGCCTCCAAAAATTACGGAGGATGTTGTTCCATCTCCTACTTCATTATCCACAGTTTTAGCAATTTCAACCATCATTTTTGCTGCTGGATGCTGGACATCAATTTCTTTAAGAATTGTTGCGCCATCATTTGTAATAGTTACATCGCCTAAGGAATCAACTAACATTTTATCAAGTCCTCTGGGGCCAAGACTGCTTCTGACTAATTGTGCAACTAGTTTTGCTGCGGCAATATTATTTTGTTGGGCATCTTTGCCTTTTTGTTGTAATGCGCTCTCTTTGAGAACTAAAACAGGTCCATTTGGTCCTTGTTGAATTGATGCCATTTAGATTCAGCTTCAATCCACTGAATCCCCCTTTTTAACATTTACTTAGCAGATCGGTGAAATGTAGATGCGCTTTTTCACATCAACGATTCCACCAGAAAGAATTCTGACAGATGGCAGAGCCAAAAAAGGTAGGAATAATGGAATCAGGTGCGGTCTAGAAAATTTAGAACCTGAATCAACAATACTGTGGTTGATTTTTTCAAAATTGGATGAAACTTTTTCAAAAGAATCCGTAGAGACGATGCCACCAAACTGCAAAGGCAGTGAAGCAGCAATTTTTCCAGATTTGACTACAACAAGACCCCCCTGATTCTCAACGAGGTGGTTAGAAGCAACTGCCATATCAGAATCGTTTGAACCGATTACGATCATGTCATTTTCATGAAAACTCCATGTCGAGGCAAAGGCGCCGATGTCTGCGCCAAAATTTTCAAGAAATCCTATAGAATGCTTTCGGGTTCCGTGAATTCTGTCAAATGCCGCAACTTTCCAGATGTCAGAGTCTAATGAGGCAGAGACATGACCGTCTTTGGAACGGAGTTCGGCAGAGCCTATCTTAGTAATAATTTCAGTTTGCATATAGATGGTGTTTGCAACGACGTCTTTCTTTTTTGATTTTATAGCAAAGTCGTTTTCAGAGAATTTTTTCAATTTCACGGTTTTTTTAATCCAAGGCGCAATCATTTTTTTCTTGATTGACGCAACTATTTGTCCATTGGAAACTACGAGTTTGCCCCCGACAAAGACTTTGTTAGGTTTGAATGATTTTAAGTCATCAAAAATTAAAATATCTGCCAATTTTCCAGGAGCAATGCCGCCAAGATCTTTTCCCATGTTATAGTAGTCAAAATTATTCTTTGATGCCATAGTAACTGCATCTATTGGCTTTAGGCCAAGTTTGATTGATTCTCTTACACAGTGATCTATATGGCCGAATTTAGACATGTCAAGCGGATCAAGACCGTCAGAGCAGAACATCAGTCGATTAAGGTATGTCCCGTGGGACAAAACATGTGGGATTATTTCCTTCAAATCGCGTCTAATGGAGCCCTCTCTGATCATTATCCACATTCCAAGACGTAATCTTTCTAAGACTTGATCAAAATTAATCGGCTCATGGCAAGACAGGATTCCAGATGAGACATACGCGTTAAGTTTTCTCTCACTTGCGCCGGCAGTATGCCCGTTGATTATGCAATCACATTCCAACATGGACGAAAGCGATTTCATTGTTTTTGGTTCACGTGAAGTGACTTTGGTCCAAGAGAAAACTTCGCCTAATCCCAGTACATGCGGATGCTTTACTGCAGATTTTTCTTGTGATAGTGATAACGATTTGCTGCCGCTAAATTTTGCGTCTACTGGGAGACCGCCTGGAACTACTTGAAAAATTCGGATTGGAAGATCCTCACCGAGTTTTAAAAATTCTTGAAAGCCGCGATATCCCGCCACACTTACAACATCGATAGGATCAGAAAACAGGGACGTTACACCGCAAAGCAGAGCCTTTTTCGCAAATTCAGACGGTAAAACAAATTGATCAATATGTAAATGCGGATCTGCAAAGCCAGGACTGACATATTTTCCACATGCATCGATTACAATGGTTTTTGGACCGACAGTATGTGTGGCGTCTGGGCCAACATACGCAATTCTGTCATTGACAATGGCAATCTGAATTTTTGGAATTATTTCCCGAGTATAGACAGACAGTAAATTGCAATTTTTTAAAATCAGATCGGCTTTCTTATCACCCATCGCTACAGAGTTTAGAGACAAGATCGAATTTGCTAGGCTCGAAGTCACTTCCTTCAATTGGTTTTTGCGCCTATTATAGATTCAATGCTTAAATTACGGTTGGGGAGGTTTTGTTGATATGAACATCCCTAAGGTGATCAGAAAGTTTTGTGCAAAATGTAATGCACATACTGAGCAAAAGATCTCCATTTACAAGGCTGGAAAAAGACGCGGTTCTGCTGCTGGTGAGCGCAGACACGCAGAGCGTAAAAAGGGATATGGCGGACAAAAATTCCCAAAATTAGCAAAACCAGCCAAAGTTACTAAAAAAGTCACGCCTATTATGACATGTACCGTCTGTAAAAAGAAATACAATAAAAAAGGCGTTAGAATTAAGAAATTTGAGTTGATAGCAGCATGAAGAAAGATCACATTGAGATTCCGAAACCCTCTAGCAAGTTTCAAAAAGTCAATTGCAATGAATGTGGTGAGCTACAAGTGATTTATTCACATGCATCGACAAAAGTCGCATGTAATTCCTGTGGAAATACTATTTCAGACCCAACCGGGTCAAAAGCCATAATCAATGGCAAGATCTCAGGCAGTGCCGAGTAGTTCGTAATCTTGTTTAGAATTTAGGTTAAATGCAATTCTCTTGTCATCAATTACGATATAATTTTCAAGCAAGCTTTCCAGAGAAGCAATTTTTTCTGGATTGACCAAAGAAATCCCGGTGTAATGACATGTCTGACCATTAAAATCAACAGAGAAATCAGACTCCAGGCCAAGAGAGGTTAAAAATTTGTCAGTCACAAGAATGCAGGTCCAAGTTTTCTCAGGATCAAATTGATCGACTATTGTTTTGATTATCTCTTCATCAAGCAGCGGTAAATCACCGGAAGTGACTAAAACATGATCATGAATGGTTTTCAGTGTCGAATTTAGATCTTCCACATAACCAATTCCCGAAGTATCAAAAGTGTCAACGCCGCTTTCTTCCAATAATTTTTTTGTCTTAGGGGAATTGCAACTGGTAACAGCTAGAATTTTTGAAAAAGATTTTGAGTTTTTTAACGAGTCAATCACGTGGAGAATTACAGGTTTTTTATATCTGAGCAATAATTTTTCATCGTCTAAATTCATTCTAGTACCTTTGCCGCCAGCCATGACAAGTCCAATCATATTGAAACAAACACCATCAAGGAAGCTAATCGGGTGAGTTCGTTAGTGGCTCCCAGCACGTCACCGGTGATTCCGCCAAAACTGCGAGTGGATAAGGCCAAGAGAAACACAGTCAAAACAATAGTCACGCCAAGCATCGCCAAACCCGTAGTTTCACCGATAAGGATTACAGGGACAAGCATGATGAGAAAGGCAGCTGAAATCTTTTTCTTGTCTTTCATGAATTCAACGAACGGGGAATTTGAGCCTAACGAAGCTGATTTGCCCAGACTGGCCATCAAAACCATTGAAAATTTTGCCAGAATTTCACTAATCAGAATTGCCTTGAACAAATCAAATCCGCTTGTAAGAGAGATGGCAATTATCAAGCCAACGATGTACAACACGGTTGCAACAACGCCTCCTGATCCGGTAGAAAGATCCTTCATAGCTTTGAGTTTTTTGTCCTTTGAGCCTTTCACCATTAATCCGTCTGCAAAGTCAGCCAAACCGTCTGCATGATGTATTCCAGTGACTATTGCAATGGATGCAACAACCAACAAGCTGACCAACAATGGCTCTAGGAAGAAAGACAGCCCAAAGCCTAACGAGCCAATCAAAAGTCCAATAGCAATTCCAACTACAGGAAACAGGAACATGTATTTTGCAATGTTATCTAGCGAAGCGTTCGATGACGGAATGATTGTTAAAAATGAAAAAACAGATCCGATTTCTTTAAACATGTATCCACCACCCTGCAAAAGATAGAATAGAAATTATCGGAACGGATACTATTCCGAAGAAAAGTACCGAGGTGAGTTTCATCATAGATATTGCAGAATGCACATGTTCTCTTGTAAGAATTGTTTCACCGTCACCGAGTTTGTAATGGTTGATTTTTTCAAATTTTGTTTCCAAAGCTCCCGCTAATGCAGCCATAGGATATCCGGCATTGGGGCTTTCAGTTTTTTTGCCATCTCTGATCATTATTTTGTAGGATTCTTTCCAGTTGTTATGTAAAATAGCAGCAGAAATGATCATTACAAATCCTGTCAGTCTAGACGGGATATAATTTAGGACGCTGTCACAGGTTGCTGCAAACCAGCCAACGTTTTTGAAGATGTCAGTCTTGTATCCAATCATTGAATCCGCGGTATTAATCACACGATATACAAATGCCCCAGGCAATCCAAAAAGAGCATAGTAGAACAAAGGTCCGGTGATCCCATCAACGGTATTTTCACTTATGCTTTCAAGCACGCCTGAAAGTACGTGATTTTTGTCTAAATTCTTGGTATTTCGCTTAACAATCATAGATAGATGATTTCTTGCCATATCGAGATTTTCCTCATCCAACGATTTCAAAACAGATTTTGCATGTTTTTCCATTCCACGAATAGCAATTGTAGTTTTTAATAACAATCCGCCAACAATTACAGAGACAATCAGTGAGACATAGTCAATAGATATCAAAGCTGTTCCAACATCCAATGCAAAAAGTAGCAAAACTACCAAACCAGAGGTAATTGCAACAATGCAGACGCCGCCGAATTTTTCCATCACAGGACGTTCATTTTTTGCCATGGGTGTAAGTTTGGCAATCAAGGTTCCAATCCAAGATGTTGGATGGTATTTATTTTTAGGATCTCCAAATTTGAGATCAAGTAAAATAGCTAAACCAATTATAAAAAAAGATTCAGCAATCATCGTAACATTTTCTCTATAAATTTTATATCAACATTGAATTTGACAATTTTTGCCAATTTGTTTAATTCATCGTCAATTTTTAAGATATTTTTCTCAGTCCATCTAATATCTTTAGGGCTGGCATTGAGGGAATCTTCCTCAGGCAAGTCCAACTGTATCAATGGCACGGTTCCGATGACAGGTATCTTTGTAATGTTTTTGAGTTTTTGAAATCCTGGCCTCAGTACATCCAAGTCTCCCCTGAATTTGTTAAAGATGAAACCCCTTACCAGATTTTGGTGTTTTTTTTCAATTAAAGCCATCGTTCCGACAAGACTTGCAAAAGAGCCGCCCCTGTCAATATCTGAAACCAGCAATACGGAAGCATTTGCTTTTTGAGCAATCCTCATATTTGCAATGTCGAATTTTTGCAGATTAATTTCAGCTGGGGAGCCCGCGCCTTCTAAAATGACTAAATCATAGTTTTTCTGCAATGTCTTAAGAGATTTTACTGCAATGTCAATTCCTTTGGTATTTACAAATTTTTCATAGTATTCCTTTGCATGCATTTTCTTGTATCGTTTTCCATTTAGATATACAACGCTGTTGTAATTTCCTGCCGGCTTTAGTAAGATTGGATTCAGATCAGGAGTTATTTTACATCGTGAACCAATGGCCTGAACTGCCTGAGCGCGGGATATCTCAAATTCAGGCGTGACATATGCAAAATTTGACATGTTTTGGGATTTGAAAGGTGCGACACTGTAGCCTTTATCAGAAAAGATTCTGCAAAGTGCTGCCACCAATGTTGTTTTTCCAGCTCCAGAAGAAGTGCCTTGGATCATCAAAGATTTCATTTTATTTTCTCCAATGCCTTTACAAGTTTCAGGTTGTCTTTGTGGGACTTTACAGCGATTCTAATATGATGGTTGTCTAGCCCTCTAAAATTTTTACAATCTCTAACCAATATTTTGTGTTCAAGCAATTTCTTTTGTAATTGAGTCGAATCTTTCATTGTTTTTACCAGAATAAAATTTGTCGAGGAGTTATTGCAATCAAACCCATTCAGTCTGCCGATTTTATTTGTCAGATAATTCAGTTCTTTTTTAATCACAAGGTTGGATTTAACAAGGTGCGATTTATTTTTAAGAGCGGCATTTGCTGCATCTTGAGCCAATGAATTTACACTCCACGGGATTTTTATTTTTTGTAAAATTCTGATAATTTCTTTTGAACCTGCAGCATATCCGATGCGAATTCCAGGCAGTGCAAATGATTTGGTCAACGAACGCAGAACAAAAAGGTTTTTGTATTTTTTAACATACGATATTATGGACTCGTTTGATTCTGGAACCATCTCTATAAAACATTCGTCTACAAATACAATTGCAGATAGTTTTTTTGCTTTTCTGATTATTTGAAGTAGTTGGTTTTTTGACAATAGCTGTCCTGTAGGATTATTCGGATTGCAGATAAATACACACCCGTTTTTTGGGATCTTTGAAATAAAAACACCTAGATTTTCAGACAAGTTCATAGTTTTAAAATACGAAATAGGGCATTCATTGAGCTTAGATACCGTTTCATATTCTTGAAAAGTTGGAATTGGGATCAGCACTTTGGTTTTTTTAGACAAAAATGCAAAGCAAAAATTGTAAAGTATCTCAATTGCCCCATTCCCAACTATAAGATTTGATTTTTCCAAGTTTGTGTATTTTTTTAAGCTTGAGATCACCGTTGATGAACTAAAGTCTGGATAGTGTTTGATATTTTCAATGTTTTTTTTGAGAATTTTTTTTACAGATAACGGGGTTCCCATAGGGGATACGTTTGAACTAAAATCAATGATTTGTGAATCAGTGCTTTGTGAAGGATTTCTTCCACCGTGAACTACAGGCACATGCCTACTGATTGATGATTTTATTTGCATTTTCACAGATCCAAATGGAATTGGCCGATTTAGTATGTTTTGCTAATCCAGAAAACGATTATTAGTTGAAAGCGATCAATAGTCAAAATATGAGTAAGAAAAGAGTGGCAATAATCGGGGTTACTGGTTCCGTGGGTCAAGAATTCGTTCAGTCATTGAACGAGCATCCGTGGTTTGAAGTCACTCAAATTGCCGCATCTTCACGTTCGGCAGGAAAAAAATATGAAGACGCCATTAAAGACGCAAGTGGAATTGTGGCATGGGACGTGGGGGGAGAAATTCCAGAATATATCAAAAAAATGACAGTTAAATCAGTTGATGATCTAGACGTGTCTCAATTGGATCTTGTATTTTCGGCAGTAGAATCAGAAGCCGCCAGAGACATAGAAACCAAGATGGCAGCAGATTTGCCAGTCATCTCTACAAGTTCTGCTTACAGATATGAAGACGATGTGCCGATACTAATTCCAGGTATCAATGATGAGCAGACAGAGTTGCTGGAGATTCAAAAAAAGAATAGAAACTGGAAAGGCTGGGTAGCACCATTGCCAAATTGCACTACAACGGGCTTGGCAATTACATTGAAACCACTACTTGAAAAATATGGGGCAAAAAAAGTCATGATGACCTCAATGCAGGCAATATCCGGGGGTGGAAAATCAGGTGTCTCTGCAATGGGAATTACAGATAACATCATCCCATATATTCCAAAAGAGGAAGGCAAAGTAAAATTAGAAACAAGGAAAATTTTAGGCAAGCTAAAAGATGGAAAAATTGAGGATGCAGACATTAGAATCAGCTGTACTTGTACCAGAGTCCCCGTGATAGACGGGCATACAGAATCAGTTTTTGTCGAGACCTCAGAAAAAATCGATCCCGCAAAAGCAAAAGAGACCTATGATCAATACAACAGGGACATCTCAGTGGCCGGGCTACCATCTGCTCCCGAAAAGTACTATGCATTCCACGAAGATCCAACTAGACCTCAACCAAGAATGGAAAGAAGCGTTGGAGATGGAATGACTACAACAATCGGAAGGGTGGAAACAGAAGAATTGTTTGACCACGGCTTGAAATACATGTTGTTCTCCCACAATAAAAAAATGGGTTCGGCAAAAGGAGCAGTTTTGTTAGCAGAGATGTTATACAAAAAAGGCAAGATTTAGACAATTTTTTGTAATTTTTACAATAATAAACTTATAAGATGCAGAAATATATATCGACTCAGGTGTTTTAGACGGCAAAAGTAGATGACTTGGATTTACAAATTTTATCAGAATTGTCCAGTGATGCCTCGATCTCAGTCCCACGCTTGTCAAAAAAAATCAATGTTAACTCGTCTGTAGTGTATTCAAGAATCAAACGACTGGTAAAGAGAAAACTGATTGAGCGTTTTACAATCGTTGTTAATGATGAAGAACTCGGATATGCGGTTAAAGCAGTAGCTGGAATCAACATGGATACAAAACAGCGAGATCATATCATTGAGGAATTATTCAAAATAGACGGAGTCAGAGAAGTTGCAGAAGTTACCGGCAGATTCGACATCCTAGTTACAATATATTCAAAATCATTAGATCAAATGCACAAGATGGTCTCTGAGAAAATTGGCAGAATTGAAGGGATTCAGTCCTCGGAATCATTTATTGAAATGAAATCACGAATGAAAGCAATGCCATATATGCCATCAAAGGATAGTGACTAATATTGCAAAAGCAAAAATCCGAATCCAGAGTAGCAGTATATTATGAGTTAACAAAGCCAAAAATTTGGTATTTGCTAGTCTTTACAGCGTTTGGCGCGGCATTGACAGCTTCCAATATTTACAACATAGAAATATCTCCGGCAACATGGCTTTTGATGTTATTTTCAGTCGCATCCGGTTCAGCCGCCGCCAATACTTTGACCAATTATCATGACAGGGACATTGATGCAATTATGGAAAGAACGAAAGACAGACCTTTGCCCTCAAAAAGAATTTTTCCCGCAGTAAAGGCAAGAAACTTTGGATTGGTGCTAGCAGGCATCTCGTTAGCTCTGGCATTTGGAATCTCTTTTACCACCACGTTAGAGCAAGGAGCATGGGCAACTGCTTTCATAGCATTTGCGTTAGTAAACAACATCATAATTTACTCGTATATTTTAAAACGAAATTCAAGAACCAACATAATCTTAGGCGGATTGTGTGGCGGTTCGCCGCCAATGATTGGTTGGGTGGCAGTAAGCATGTCAGATTTATGGACAATGGGTCTTGCCATGGCAGGCCTGGTATTCATTTGGATTCCAATGCACATTTGGGCACTTACTTTGCATTTCAAAGACGATTATAACAAAGTCAATGTTCCAATGCTAACTGCAGTACAATCAGAAAAAACATCTGCAAGGGCTATCGCGCTTTCGACAGTTGTAATGGTGTTGTTTTCAATTGCCCCATTTTTCATTACAACCCAGAGCGGTGAGGAGATGGTTGGAGCAGTGTATCTGTGGACGGCAATTGCTTCAGGTGCCCTGATGCTAGGATTGTCAGTGTGGGTCATGGTCAAACCAATGGAAAAAGCTGCCTGGACATTGTTCAAATTCTCCAGCCCGTACTTGGCAGTGCTGTTTATTGCACTAATGGTCGATTCTGCATTATAAAATACTCCCCTTGTCATCTAAGCTGTTTAGTTCCTTAGTTATTTCAGAATGATTTCCCACTAGGCTTTTGAGTTCGCTTTTTAATTCTTCAGAGTTCCAATCAGATGAAATCAGAGATGTTAGTTTTGCAACAATTTTCCACTGAATATTGTTTTGATCATCTATTAATTTCAAAAATTGCTTTCCCTTTTCTTCATCATCCATAATTTTTTGACATTATGCAATCATAAAAAGTTAGCATTGGTAGTTATACAATTTCAAAGTTTTATTAGTAAACAGCGCATATTTTTTCTAATGCAGTGCAGTATTTCAGAATGTAAAGAAAAGGCGATAGAGACCGTGCAAATCAGTTTTAAGGAGACAAGAAATCTATGCAAAGAGCACGTCAGATTATTTAAAAACAAGGACAAAAAACACAATCCGACATTTTCCAAGGCGTCGGATTTTTAGCTCCAAAATATTTTCACATGGCAAAATTACTGAAAGATTTAACATCTACTATTTTCAAAATAGATCATGGCAGCCAAGAAGAAAAGTACGCCTAAAAAGACAGTGAAAAAAACTGCCTCTAAACCTAAAAAGACAGTGAAAAAAATAGATTCTAAACCTAAAAAACAAGTTACAAATTCAACAAAGAAATCAGAATTCGAAAAAGCTTGGAATGACTACAATTCTGCCTTGAGCGGTTGGAAGGATTCCCTTACACAGTGGCAAAAAGCCACCAATGAAACTTTGATGACATATCATGATGCATGTCAGAAAGCACTAGAATCAGATGCAGAATTATTAAAAAAAGTTAGTTCAAGTTGGGAAAATACGTGGGAAGAAATCGGTCCAGAATACATTAAACAGCAAACAAAGATGATAGAGAGCATCTTCAAAGAAACCAACATAGAATCGATTAAAAAATTCAACGGGCAATGGGAAAAATTCCTAAAGACTTCCGGAGACGATTCAATAACAGCGTATCAAGAGGCCATCAAAAGCTTCAATCAGGCGTGGCAATCAGGTCAAGCGTGATTATTACAAATATCACATATCAAAATTTTATTTTTCATCTTAACAGTTCTGAAAACTCTGCAATCACATACTGAACAAATTCATTAAATTGCTGATCAGCCGTTTTTCACAATGGTTTCTTCTAGGTTTTTGATCGGCCTTTTTGTCTCTCGCCTAACACCGTAATCTTCTTGTGAAGAATGTTTGGAGGTTTTGATTTTAAGATTATCTAGATTGCGAAGTCTGTGTTCTGTGTCATCAGGTTTTTTGTTTTTGTAATGTTTGAATTATTTCATGCCAAATATCCACAGCCACTGCTTTTTCATTACAAAAAACAACGGTTACATTCTGCCAATCAAGCAATAATTCTACAGCATCAGATAGGAGATAGCAAAGATTCCACAATGCGGGTAAATGCAAAAAATATTTGAAAATAGGCATAAAAAATAGGGTTATAATCAGCACAATGCAACTGAAATAAATGGAAATTGTGATTGACCCGTGGAAAAAATTGATTATTCACGAAGTGATAGAATACAGGTTTGAGGATTGGGTAAAACAAATAGCTTTTAGCACACGTTCGTCAGGAGGTGGAATTCCCACAATGCAATGGACAAACGGGGTAGTTTTCTCTCCAGCAAATTTTCCTACAACAAATTCTACAGTGGATGAGCAGTTGAAAGGCACACTGCATTGGTCATCAGTATCATTTGCAATTAAAGAGAAGTTTGAGAAACAGATTGTCAAGGAGAATGCAACGATAAATTTGGTGGATGTCAGTGTTAATGAAATTTTCAAAGAATTAGCCACCAGTTTAAAATCACAATCCAAATATGCTAGTTCAGAATCCAGCACAACCCAATGAATATCGAAGAAGAGGTAGAGAAATGGGAAATTTCTTTAAAACAGATTAAACAGTATGATCCAGATCCGTTCTATGTAGGTTATTTTTTTAATCGATACATTGGTTTAAGAAATAATGTAATTACGGGAATTTTTGAAGAGGCTGACAGGGATTTTGGGTTATTTTTGTCAGACGAGATAACTGAAAAAAACTTTTATGAAAAAGCAAAATTAAAAAATGATAAAAACGCCATTAAATTTTCAGAGTGGTTTAGATCAAAATACGCTGAAGAGCACGATAATGCATATCCGAATTTTATGAACGACATAGGTAATTTTAGAAATAAATTTAAAAAAATACCTGATGTCAGAATTATGATCAGGGCATCAAACAGATACAAAGATGACATTAATCAAGAAATCAAGGTTCCGCTAAGCAATGAAAAATTACGTTCTAAGGATGAATTAGAAATTGAAATAAAAAGACAGTTGCCAATATTTTTAGAGGTCGTCAATCATAAAAGACGTGAAAAAAACGAGCCCAGAGTTGAAGAAAATCAGGTTAAGGCGTCTGCATTTTGCGATAGTGAAAATTATGAAAATATTGAAATTGTCTATGCTGCTGAAATTTACATTCCAGTAATGAAACGATTAGTGGAAGAATCAAGGAAAAAGATTAAAGAATTGAATAAACTGTTCTAAAAAAAGAAAAAATTCTCTTGCTGAGAGATTATTGGGATTTTGGCCACATTGAAGTCCAAGTTTCAGCAAATTTTTTCATCATTTCGCCGTAAACGTTCATCTGTTCTAAACCAGATGAGCTTAGAGTTTTTTGCCAATTTTCAGCAAATTGTTTGAAAGTGGATGCATTAGTGTCATTAAGGGCCTTTTGCCAATTTTCGCTAAATTCTTTGAAAGAATTCATTCCGACATCATTGAGAGATTTTTGCCAATTTTCTCCAAATAATTTCATGGTTTCAGCGCTTGATTCAACATTTGCCTTATCCCAAACACCATTGAATTTTGATTGCATGTCTTTACTTGCATTCTGGATTTGCTCAAAAAGAGACTTCCAATTTTCAAGTGATTTCGTATATTCTTGCCATAATGAATCCCATTCATTATTTTTTGGTTGGTCTGACATTAACTAAAGAGAGTTTTCACTATTCTTAAGTGGATCTATAAAATTAAAGAAAGTTATTTTTGACGATTTTTTAATCTGGTATCCATTCGGATTTTGCCTTCTTCAAATTTTCTTCTATCCTCGTCTGTTTTTAAAGCCAATTTAGGAACGGGGGTAGGCTTTCCATTTTTATCAAGAGATACAAACGTTACAAAGGCGGATCCAGCAACAGTTCTGATCCCAGTTACAATGTCCTCAGATTCAGCTTTGACCTCTATTTCCATTGAGGAGTTATGGACATAGTTTATCCTGGCATTTAATGAAAGGACATTTCCGACAAAAACGGGTTTCAAAAAATTCACACTGTCCATAGAGACGGTAACTGCATTTGATTGACTATGGCGTTGAGCGACAATTCCTGCCACCATGTCAATGTGTTTTAGAATTTCGCCTCCAAAGACATTTCCTGCTGGATTTGCATCAGAAGGAAACATTCGAACAATTACCTCAGCATGAGACTCGGAAGGGCTTTTTTCTCGCATATTGGAACTTTCTGATGACATTTTTTATCCTATTATCATTCTCAATTTAATTGAATCAGTTGATTCTGACTATTTGAAATATTTTTCGAGTTTAATTTTATCAATTTTTGGGATTTTTGCCAGCTCAAACCCTTCTGGACGTTTAGAAAGAGGCCTAGTTGCATCAATGCCCATTTTAGCAGTTTGTAATTTTTGTTGATCACTCGATGGATCCAAGCTAGAGCCACGAACATTTTTGATAATAACTAAATCTTTATCAGCTTGAAACCTTGTGGCCATGGCATATTCTACGGATTCTGCATTATTGGGATCAATGTCCTCATCAACTACGGTCACTTGTTTCAGTGAACGATGAGACTCGAATGTTTTTTGAATAATTTTTTTAGGATCTGAATCATTTTTCTTTTTGATTTGCACTACTGCATGTAACCAGTTGCATCCACCATTAGTCATTGAAACTTGCTTGGTTTGAGAAAATGATTTTTTCAATTCCCCATTTAATTTTGATTCAATTGGCATTCCCATCAACAGTCTGTGTTCTGAATATCCAGCTAAGACATCATGGAAAATTGGATTGTTTCTAAAATACATGTTTTCAAGCTCGAAAACAGGTTGTGATCTTTTATGATCATATGTCTGAAGCATCTCAACCATCCATTCTGGATGAGTTTGATCACGAAGGATTTTTCCCTCCATTACAATTTCTGAGCCAGAGGGCACATTCAATCCAGAGAAGGGTAGTTTTGCCAAAGTTAATTTTCCACCAAGAAGAGAATTGGCAATATCAATCTCATCTTTTCCCCAGTCCGCTTGATACGCACCAGCAATTAAGATTGCAGGATGAACGCCTACCGTAATAGCAATTTTGAGATCTTCACCGTGCTCTTTTGCATCTATGAAACACCTGTGAAGATGTCGCCCTTCAACCATTCTTATTGAAAAATGGGTTTTGTCAATCGGCATTAATCTATGAAAAGAGGAATTCTGTTTTCCAGTTTCAGGGTTTTTTGCATATGCAATTGATGATGTGATAAAAGGGCCCGATTCTTTTTCAAAATGGGTCACAATAGGCATAGAAAGAAGGTTTTTTGACTTGTTTTCCATAAATTTCCCTGAAGAAACTATCCTTGGTTTTTTGGCTTTTTTGATTGCTGAAATTACTTTTTCATGTATATTAAATTCTGAGCCACCAACTGCCACACCGAATCGTTTTCGAGTTCCGACTAAATTGGAAATTAATCTAAAATTACTTTCTTTAATTTTTTCAAATAATACAGCATGGGACCCGTCAACCTTCGCTGTGATTCCTGCAATTTCATATTTTGTTGAAACGGTGGATTTTACCGTTTTGAGTTCGCTTGTTTTTTTAATTTGTGAAATGTAACTTCTTAAATCACTCATTCTCAATCATCTCCATAATTTCAGACATTAAGGCTTTTGCAGAATTTGATTCCAAGGGTTTTTGGATAAAAGTAGAAACCAAAGCAATTCCCCTCATACGAGTACTAATTCGTTCAGCAATAAGTTTTAGAAAGAGGGATTCCGATCTAGACGGGATAATAGTAGTTGTAATCGGGGCAGGTCCAGTAGCTAATGAAACTACCATCGAACCTAATTTGTTAGAACCTTCGGTGACTGAAATAAAATAACCGTTTTCAAATTTTTGAATCTGTAAAGAAAAATTACGGCCGCCCAAATTTACCATTTTATGGAAAAATCCATTTGGGGAGGTCAACGAGCTACGAACAAATCTTATGCTTTTATTGCTATTGATTCACTTTTCTGGGAATTTACAATTTCAGGATTCTTCTTGCAATTCTTCTCATGTTTATCTGCAAAAACAAAGAGTTTTTCACAATGTATGCAAGGGGTTTTTTCCTTTGTTGTTTTAGCTTTGGATTTTGTTGTTTTAGCCTTGGCAGTTTTAGCCTTGGCAGTTTTAGCCTTGGATTTGGATTTTGCCTTAACAGTTATTTCTTGAACTTCTGATTCAATTTCAGTAGCTGCTGCAGCTTCCATAGAATCAGCTTCAACTCTAGCACGTAGTTTTGCTTTGTAT
The DNA here is from genome assembly GCA_032127635.1 of Nitrososphaerota archaeon. Lineage (GTDB taxonomy): Archaea > Thermoproteota > Nitrososphaeria > Nitrososphaerales > Nitrosopumilaceae > Nitrosopumilus. The sequence continues at coordinate 36,229 of JAQBHN010000082.1, read as the reverse complement.
TTCAAATTACGTGGTTTTGTTCTTAATCTATATCCACAACATGGACACCAAAGTCCTTCCCATTTGATGAATATTTCACAAATTTGGCATCGACGTTGTCCAGAAGCATATCTTCCAGTGCCAACAGGTTTTTGAGCCTTATATCTTATACAAATTCCTTTACATGTCATCTTGGTATTAGTATATAGAATTCATAACTATATAAGGGTGGATCGGTAAAATCCACATAAAATATCAAAATAAATTGTAAATATTTCAATTTTTATACCGATCAAAATTATTATTTTCAAATAAAAACACAAAATCAACAATAAATATGTATAGCTTATTTCAGAACAATGTTTTTTGAAATTTTGACATGTGGCAATATAGGTGTTTGACAAAAAATTTCAATTTTTTTAAAAAAATTGATGAAATCTTATAATATTATCATACTTTAATCGTCATCGGCGTATAAAAAAACTGAGAAATTCTAAATAAATCAGAATTTTTACAAAAAATAACAAAAATCACTAATCTGAATTGGCAAGAAAAGAATGTTCAGATATTATTCCAGTTGAGAAGTGTATTTTGCTGAAAATATTAGTGGCAAAATTTCCAGTTCCAAATTGCCGATTCTTGAAATGTCTATTGATTTTAAACACTATCAAAAACAAATACGATGTTTTCATTTTAAAACTGAAATTAAATTTCTAGAACATTGCACCACTAAGTACAGTATGACGATATCCAAGAAATCTGTCATGAACTAAAATTTGCCTGTATTTTTTTAAAGGATTTTTTTGAGTCATTAGATGGCCAGAATAGTTCCAGATCTCTTTTGGAAGTATAGAATCAAAAATGATTGAAACTTCAAATAAGTTGAAAATCGACAGTGGGCTTATCACAGGTAGTAATAATTCCAACAAGTGAATTGTGTAAGGGGTGATAATGTAGGAAAGGAAAGTGAGATCTAGGTTTACGCTTTCAAAACAGTCGACACCACATGTTTGACTGCTTCATCAAAATTTGCATCTATGTTTGACTTGAGTTCAGATAATTTTGCATCTCCCTCTTGAGCAATTTTTGCTGATTCGGCAGTTGCCTTGTCTTTTGAAGCATTGATAATAACTTCAGCCTCCTTAGTAGCCATTTCACGAGTTTTTTCCAGCAAACTATCAATTTCGGTGATAGCCTTTACGGATAGTTGTTTTTTCATGTCCCCAACTTTGCTATTTAGGGAATCCAGATCATCCTCCAAGGCATTCAGAGATGTGATAATTCCTGTGACTTTGGATTCAGCCATACTACTCATTATGCTCTAAATTTGATAATCCATTACTTAAATCATTCATTTGGTAGGCACGCTAATGAGATATTCTAGGATTATCCTGTCGTTAAAAGCAGGATAGCTCGGGCAAGATCGCCTTCTGCTTCTTCCAAAGCACTTTTGGCCTTTTCTTCATCAACACCAGCTTGTTGGCTAACAAGCTGAATATCCTCCTCTGAGAAAATTGGAACGTCCAATTCCCTCTCTTCATAACTATCAGCAGTTACTGTAAAAATGGAACTGTCTTTTGCTTTCATTTCAGTAACAGAAGGCTTTGAAATAATAATTTCTTTTTTATCAGTTTTAATTATCACTTCCTGAACATTGGATAATTCGTTCATATCCAGACCCATTTTATCCATCATTCTTCGCATTTCGCGGTTTCCTCCTCGCATCATGATCCTATTTCCTCATTGCGACTTTTTAAACTATCTCTAACCTTTACGGCCACACCCCTATCAAAATCAGAAATCATTTCAGACGATAAAATTGCCCTGCCAACTGCAATTACCTTATTTTTGAACAATACTGGTGTGTCTGCGGATATTTGGACATTTTTTCCACATGAGATAACATGTTTGCAAAAGACTGATCTGCCTTGCTCGACATAGGGGGCAGCATCAGAATTTACCTCCACACAATTTTCTTTGAATTTTTTATTTTCCAACAATATCTGAGCAAAATAAATGCTAATAGACAGACTTCCGTCAATTCTCAAAGTAAACAGAAAGTTTCCCTTATGAGAAACTGTTCGTATTCTACCAGTTTTTCGAGAAAAAGTCATTTCGATATCTTTTGGCAATAATTTGGATGTGCCATTTCCAAATAACGCATCAAGCGAATGCTGAAGTTTAATGACATGATCCAATGCTATTGTAGAATTTTTTCTAAATATTAGTTCAGTGCTAGTCTATATTACAAAGATCAAACTATATAGAATAGAATTTTCCCTTTAGATTATGGAAGACGGGGGAGAAACTAGAAAAATCCAGTTTACCGGGAAATCATCATACATAGTCTCATTACCAAAACAGTGGATTACAGAATTAGGGCTCAAACAAGGAGACCAGATTAGGATGGTCCGAAAAGGTTCATCAACATTAGAGCTTTATCCACCAAAATTTGAATCTAGAATTCAGAAAAAAGAAGATGCAACCATAGAGATTGAAGGGGAGGAAGAAACATCATCAATAGTTAGAAAATTAATTTCGCTGTATTTTTTAGGATACAAGACAATCAATGTAAAACCAAAAAACGGCAGATTAAGCGTTCCTCAGAGAAACGCAGTGAAAGAGGCAGTAAAACGAATGCTAATGGGTTCTGAAATAATTGCCGATTCTGTTGGCGGTATAACAGTACAGGTTCTTGTCAATTTATTAGAATTATCAGTGGATGGTGCTTTCAAACGAATGCTTCACTTAGCAAAATCCATGTCGAGTGATGCAATTTTAGCTGTAAAAGAAAATAATTTGGAATTGGCCCAAGAAGTCATCAATACAGATGATGAAGTGGATAGGTTCGGATTTTACATTATTCGACAATTAAAGATTGCAATTCAGAATGAGCACATGCTAAAAGAAATGGGTTTCAGAAACGCCAGAAATTGTCTGGGATATAGACTGATTGTAAAAAACATAGAGAGAACTGGAGATCATGCCGCGTTCATTGCCAAAGATCTGATTGAATTTAAAAAGCCTGTGAAAAAAGATATTTTGCAAAAATTAGAGGAAATGAATGAGTTTTGCTTGTCTGTTTTAGATGATGCATGCCTTGCATTGTTCAAAGAAGACTACTACCAGGCTGAAAAGACCATTGTAAAAATTAATCAAATTACCAAGTTTGAGAAAAAAGTAAGAGATGCTTCAAAATCATTAAAAGACGATGAGGAAATTTACAGAGTGCGAAGAATGACTGAAAATATCAGAAGGGTTTCTGAATACGCTAGCGATATAGCTGAAATAGTTTTGAACATGAACATAGAAAAAACACTGAAAAAATACGATTAATTCGAGAAAACATGTCCAATACAATTATCTTAGATTGAATTAAAAAAAGGAATTAGGTTGAATTCTGCAATTTTAATCACATATGATCAGGAAGACGCAATAAACGAGGCAAAGGGGTTGTGTGACGCAGCAGGATATGAGGTGGTACACATCATAACACAGAATTATCTTCAGAAACCAAAGTATGGCATTAGTGGTGGGGTACTAGAACAATTACAAGAAATTGCGGACAGGGTAAGACCGGATGTCATAGTATTTGATGAGATTCTAAAACCAAGTCAGAACTACAATCTTGCTACAGAATTACACAGAGAGGTATTAGATAGAGAAGCATTGATTCTTGAGATTTTTGAAAGCAGAGCTTCAAGTGCAGAATCAAAATTACAAGTAAAATTAGCGCAGCTGAGATATGAAATGTCAAGAGCTAAAGAAAAAGTTAGACTTGCAAACATGGGCGAACAGCCCGGATTTATGGGAATAGGAAAATTCGAAGTCGATGTGTATTATAACGACATCAAACATAGAATGCAAACAATAAGATCAAAGCTCGAAAAAGCTGGAAAACAGAGAGAGCTTCACAGAAAGGGAAGAAAGAGGATGGGATTCAAGACAATATCACTTGCAGGCTACACATCTTCAGGAAAGACCACATTGTTTAACAAAACTACTGGTGAAACAAAAGATCAAAGCGAAAAACTTTTCACAACTCTCACTACAACTACACGAAGAGTGATGATAGATCAAGAACCATTCTTAATTTCAGACACAGTTGGTTTTATCAGCAAACTGCCAGCTTACATGATTGATGCATTCAAATCGACACTGGAGGAATTGGTACATACGGATGTGATTATTCTGGTAATCGATATTAACGATTCAATTTCGGAATTGAAAAAGAAATTTTCTAGTTGTATGAGAACTTTAAACGAATTAGGGGTAGAACAAAACAAGATAATTTATGCACTAAACAAATCGGATTTGTTGAAAAATGAGGAAATTGAACGGAAGGTTGAATATCTTAATTTGACTGAAAACAAAAAATTGATTTCAGTTTCTGCAAAAACTGGAAAAAATATCACGCAGTTAAAAGAGTTAATCAAGGAAATTGTGGAAGGTCAGAATTTTCATAAACCAAAAAACAATTCTTGGGAAGGAGCCGAAAAAGCATTTGGCAATTGAAGTGGTTAGGATCGGGCAACGTCTGGTTAGAGACGACCGGGTAACGACACATGTTGCACTTGTTTCAAGAGGGTTTGGTGCAGAGCGAATTTACATGACTGAGATAAATCCAGAAATCAAAGACACTATTGAAAAGATCAATAATACCTGGGGAGGCAGTTTCGAGGTTGTGTTTATCGAAAAATGGAAAACAGTTGTTAAAAAGAAAAAAGACGAGGGGTTCAAGGTTGTTCATCTTTCAATGTATGGTGAAAGTATCAACGACGCTCAAGAAAAAATCAGGGGGGAAGAAAATCTGTTGATTGTCGTAGGGGCTGAGAAGGTTCCAAGGGAAATCTATGAACTAGCAGACTATAATGTCGGAATTGGCAGTCAGCCCCACTCAGAAATTAGTGCTCTAGCAATTCTTTTAGATCGTATTCAAAAAGGCGAACAGTTTGAAAAAGAGTTTTCCAATGCAAAAAGAAAGATCATCCCTACCAAAAATGGCAAAAATGTGCAAGTAAAAGAAAGAAGGGATTAATAGTACAAAATCAGGAGTCATTAGAGTTGGTAGACAAATACGAAGATCCTTTTGTTAGAATTGCTTCGATGATTGGGGGGGATGAATACCTCAAAGTGGCAAGATCTCTTCTAAAAGCCGAAGATGCCACTGATGAAGAAATTGCCAGTTCTACAGGTCTCAGAATCAACATGGTAAGAAAAGTACTGTATGATCTATTTGGAAAATCTCTCATCACTGGAATCAGAGTTAAGGACGAAAGAAAGGGGTGGTTTGTCTATAGATGGAGAACTAGAAGAGAGGAAGTAGAACATTTTATTGAAAATCAAAAGAAAAAAATCGGCGAAAGGTTGCAGCACAGACTTGATTATGAAAATGCGGGAGATTTCTATCACTGTGGAAATGAAGATTGTCCAAGAGTAACATTTGAACAGTCTCTTGATGGAATGTTCAAATGCCCATCATGTCAAAATGTTCTAAATCTAAAAAAGAATGATAAGTCTAGAAAAGCATATCAAAAGAAAATCGACGAGATCAAACAAGATATGCAACAGACATTTTGATTAGACCAAAATTTTGAAAACCAGGTTACTAGAATAAATAGGAGAAACTCTTTTGAAGATCCTTGAGTCAAATCACTACGGTAAATCCAACCACTGGTGAAGATATTGCAAATTATTCTGCAATGGATAAAAATCAAGTATTTGATTTAGTAGGAAAAGCAAAGAGAGCGTATCCAGAATGGAAGAAGGATTATGAGAAACGCAGAAGCTACGTTTACCATTTAGTTGAATATCTAAAGAAGAATAAAACAGAACTTGCAAAAGTAGCTACAACTGAAATGGGCAAACCGCTCAAAGAATCAATCGGAGAGGTTGAAAAATGTGCGTGGGCTTTAGAATTTTATGCAGATCATGGAGATAGTTTTCTTGCGGATGAAGTATTAAACACGGATGCAAGAAAGAGTTTCCTAACTTTTGAGCCACTCGGTGTTATAGGCTCAATTATGCCATGGAATTTTCCATATTGGCAAGCATTAAGGTTTGCAGCTCCTTGCCTAATGGCGGGAAATGTGATTGTCATGAAACCATCCAGAATAACAATGCAATCAGGTATTGAAATTGAAAAAGCCTTTACTGAATCTGGAATCCCCGATGGAATTTTTCAAACTGTAGTTGGAAGTGTAGAATCTGCGAATCACCTCATAGATTCGGATGTTAACGCTGTTACTTTTACTGGCAGCACCAATGCAGGTGCAAAAGTAGGTGAAAGAGCTGCAAGGCATTTGAAAAAATGTGTTTTAGAATTAGGTGGGAGCGATCCTTTCATAGTATTAGATGATGCAATTATTGAAAAAGCAGCAGAAGGTGCTGTCAAAGGCAGATTCATCAATTGTGGACAAAGTTGTGTCGCATCAAAAAGATTCTTTGTCGGAAAAAATATTGCAGATGAATTTATTGAGCTATTTATTAAAAAAGCATCTCAGCTCAAAATAGGCGATCCAATGTCAATTGAAACGGACATCGGGCCATTGTCAAGTAAAGATGGTCTAGAAACAATTTCCGGGATAGTTGAGGATGCAAAGGAAAAAGGTGCTGAAATTCTTCTAGGAGGTTCCGAAATAGACGGAAAAGGATTTTTTTACAAACCAACAATTATGAGAAACATTAAACCAAATATGAGAATAGCACGAGAGGAAACTTTTGGACCAGTGGCTCCAATCACAATTGTTGAAAATGAAAGTGAGGCGGTAAAATTAGCTAATGAGAGTGAATTTGGCCTAGGCGCAAGCATTTGGACAAAAGATCTTGCTAAAGCAGACAAAATGTCCAGGCGAATCGAATCAGGAATAGTGAGTGTCAATAACGTAGTAATTTCAGACCCAAGAATTCCATTTGGAGGAATAAAACATAGTGGGTTTGGAAGGGAATTATCAAGATATGGCATGTTGGAATTTGTAAATTTGAAATCAGTTAGATTTTATGATAATTTAACACATCATCATTACGTGGAATAGTTTGTTTTTTAATTGTAAAACATTAGCCCTCTAAATCAGAATCTTCCTCTAAATCATCATCTTCATCTTCACATTCCTCTAATTGAACATGTGTTGGATTTCCATCATCCGCAAAGAAAATCTCAACGCAAATATCAGTAGCCAAAGTAGGCACCATAATTTCAACAAGTTCTTTAGGAAAATTTCCTAATCTGCTAGGATCTGATGAGTATCTGTAGGCAGTAATTTCATCTTCATGATAAAAATCAAATTCAACATCCCCCTGTGTAAATTTTCTCACTGCGATTACTTGGCCAAATATGCTGTGTGCCAAATCTAACCGCCTCTCTGAGAAACATCTTTTGTAAGATTTTCTGCTAGTTGTTCATAGTGTTCTCTAGTTTTTCCTATCTCATCAAGTTTTGATTTTTCAATTTCGTTAAGTTCTTTGTCAACCTTTTCTGAAACATATTGCAATCTTGCTTCTGCCATCATGAATAATTTATTATTTTCTTTCCACAAATGCTCAGTGATGTGTTCAACATATTGTTGCATGTCACTTACTAATTTTTTGGAATCACCTGATGATAGATATTCTTTTGCTGACACTTCCATTTCTGCACCGATTTCTCGTGAACGTTGATGATCAATCAACATCATGGCAATAGGCCCCATGTGGGTAGGCAAACCAGCTTGCTCTAAAGCTGGAAACAGTGATTTTTCTTCTTTGCTATGATGACAAACATCTGTAAAGTTTTTTGAAAAATCAATTACAGGTAACAGTATTGATTCTGGAATCTGTTTACCATCATTTAGTAATTGAATAGTAGATTCCATTGCTTTGATGACTTTTTCTATTAATTCGTGATCGCGTCTTAATGACATAGTAGACATAATGGATTGGAGTAAAATCCAATATCTATATCTTATTCATTTTAAAAAAAATAATTAAAAAATGAAAATTGGTCAACGGTGATTTGTTAACATTGGGGTTTAACGATTAGAAAGACTATTTGATTTTACAAATATCCAAATCTTTTTGGTCATTTCACTTGGTGCAATTGGTTTCTTGCCAAAGACCTGTTCTACGGTTTCAGTACGTCCTGCAAAACTGATTGCATATCCACCAAATGCTGGTTTTTTACCACTTGATTTAGTTACTTTCTTTTTTGGAGCTGCCTTCTTTTTTGGAGCTGCCTTCTTTTTTATTGCCATTTTCTTGTAATTTTATTTTAAAGATCGTATAATAACTTACACTTTTTGATAATTCAAAACAATGTGATTTTTGAGCCTCTTAACAGATTTGAGTTGAAGATTGGTTGATTTAGAAATACTATCAAATCCACTGCCTTGAACAAATGATATTGAATCATTTCCTCCAATTATGAACGGGGAGAGAGTGATGATCAATTCGTCAAAAAGATTTTGTTTGATAAATTCCCAATTTACTGTTCCGCCACCTTCTACCAATATTGTTCTGATTTTTCTCTCTGAAAGTTTTTTTAATAAAGACCTGATGTTCACATAGCTTTCTCCAGTAATAATAACTTCAACTGGAAATTTATTTAATTTTTGTAGATTAGATTTTGTAATTTTTTTTGATACAGCTATTATGGTCGGAACTTTAGCGGATGTTTGTAAAATTTTTGATTTTGCAGAGATATCGCCCTTAGAATCCAATATTATTCTAATAGGATTTTTCCCTTTAGCATAACGTACAGTTAACAAAGGATCGTCACGCATCAGGGTATTTTTTCCAATAATTATCGCATCTACTTTTGCTCTTAGTTCATGTAGTCTACGCAAATCTTCCTTGGAAGAGAGTTTTGAATTTCCTGTTCTAGTAGCAATTTTGCCATCAATAGATATCGCTGCACTTAGAATAACATGTGGGTTATGTTTTTCCATGTACTATTTTTCCTCCAATCATTACAGCCTTTATTGTAGATTCAGACGCTCTATGAACAATTGATGCGTGTGGGTCATGCATTGGTTCTAAATCTAATGCATGTTTATCTAAAAACAGACAGTCAGCAATTCTTCCAGGTTCAATACTCCCAATATTTTTATTTAAAATTTTTCCGCCGTTTACTGTTGCCATTTTAAGAATTTCTTTCGCATCAATTCTTTTTTTGTGTAACCCCATAGTCACTTTCCAAATAAAATCCATTTCCCTGAACATATCAGGAGAGTTTATCATCACATTATCTGTGCCTAAAGCTAGGGTACAACCAGATTTTTGCATCAAAACAATGTCAGGAATCCCTTCAGCAAGGGATGAATTAGCTCTGGGGCAAATTACAATACCTCTTGTCTTTTTAGATGCCATTTGAAGATCAGATTTTGAAGCATATGTCATATGAACTAAAAAATCAGGTTTTAAAATTAAAGCCCTGGCTGTTTCAGATTGTCCAGTGACTTTTTTTGATTGGTCAGTGCTTTGTTTAGTTTCAGCAGAATGAATTGCCCTAATCTTCGATGTTTTTGAATAATAATTCAAGACGGAATTACTATTTTCATTCGCACCGCTAACACCTATGCCGTCACATTTTTTGAGTAATGCACGTAATTCGGCAGTTCTTATGCTTGGAAATGACGAATTTTTTTTAATTTCTTCGGCATTCTGATAAAATTCTATTCGACCTAAAATAATTGAACGCAAAGGAACATCATTTAGTATTTTTTTTAATAAAATGGCTCCATCCAATCCCCCTTCTCTGAAATCCACAAAGGTGGTGATTCCTTTTCTAAGCATTGAGTGGCAGGTATTTTTCATAAAATTTCCTAAAATCTCATCTGATGTGTTTTTTAGAATTTTTGATTTTGCTCCAAAGACAGGGTGAATTTTTTCATCAACTGTATTGTTTAAAGAAATATCCTTCCCAACAGAATCTCCAATATGGGTATGTGCATTTATGAATCCCGGCATCATCAAGAGCCCTTCGCAATCTAAAGACTCTTCTTTTGGAATTGGTTTGATTTTTGATTGAATTTTTTTAAATTTGTTATTTTGAATCCGTATATCTGTGCTTGAAATAAAATCTAAATCTTGGCCAGTTAAAACACTGATATTTTTAATTAACATGACAATTCATAAACTTCAGGTTTTTCTTTTCCTGAATCTCGAATTTCGCGTATAGTATCAAGGGATTTTGTTGCTAATTTTACTGCCTCTCTACCAGTATTTGCATTACCAATTCCACAATTCAGTAAAATACCATCGTCATTTTTTACAATATTGATAAAATCTTGGACGGATTGTTTTGCTTCATCGTTTGATACTATCATAAAGTTATCACCGCCCATAAAAAATGCAAGAGAACTTTTTTCTAGAAAGTATTTAGACATTTTAGAATACAATCCAAATATTACCGATGTGATTTCATAAGGGGAATTAGTTTTTCTTTTTGATGTAAGGTTATCTACATCCAAATGCATTATTGAGACTTTTGAATCAAAACCATCGTAAACAAAACCAAAAATATTATGTTCTGGGCTCAGGATAATTTTATTTTTCTTTCCTTCGTATGCTTTTAGATTTGCTTTAAAAGGTGAATTTCCATAACCGATAGATATCGTCAATCCGACTTCAAATAATTTTTTAAGGGTTTTTTGGATTTGAATATGATCATCCAAACCCAAACCATTTGAGACTACAAAAAATTCATCCGCCCTATTAAGAAAAACTATGCAGTTTTTTTCAGAAAATAGCTTTTGTACTTCTTTGTAAATAGATGCTTGAAGCATTTGGAGTTCATGTTCCCTATCACTGCCAAGAGTCAATGTCCAAGGGCCATATTCTGTAATTTTTAAGATGCTGAGTTGAATCATTTCTGAATCCTTTTTAATTCATCAGAAATTTTTACAACAGCTTCTACAGCACGCTCTGCAACAGGTCGAATTCTAGCATAGGCATGTCTTTCCTGCATTCCAGGACCAGAAATCCCCAAAGAAACAGGTTTTTGATATTTTAATGACAAATTTGTTAGTGCTTGAGCTGCTGCATGAGATATGACTTCATCGTGTTTTGTCTGTCCTTTGATGATAGCACCTAAAGTAACCACAGCATCGACATCTTTTTTCTGTAATAATGAATCAACTATGATAGGCATATCATATGCTCCTGGAACCATGCAAATGTAAGATATTTTTAATTTCATCAGATCAGCTTTTTCTCTGGCAATGGCAAGCATCCTAGATGTCACGTCCTCATTGAATTCAGAAACGACTATTGCAATATTCAAAATCAGTTCACCCTAGCGTATTCTAAAAGATCTTTTCCGTCAACCAGTGGAATTCCATTTTGCTTTGCAAATTTTTCAGCCTTATCCACAGACAATGCAGCATAGGTTTCAGCATCCATCATTTCACATATTGCCGTCACAGGAGTCAAACCTGCAAGTTGTGCTAAATAAACAGACATTTCTGTATGTCCCTGTCGTGCTGCCAACAAACCTTTGGATGCAATCAATAAAGGGACATGTCCAGGAGTTTTAAATGAGGATGCAAATTTTTTCTGCTTGTTTTCAACATTGTAGATTTTGGCCATTTCATTAATTGTTAATGCTCTGTCTTTATCAGTAATTCCAGTATATGTTTGATAATGATTTACGGATAAGGAGAATGTAGGGTGATCGCCATAAGGCGCCAATCCCATAATCATTTCTTTATTTGAAATTGAAGATTCAGCAAGGATTTCATGCATGTATTGTAAATCAAGAGATGTCGCAAAATTATTCTCTATTGCAATGCACAATAACCCACCTGCATTCTGTCGCATTCTTGCAACATGTTCAGGCGTTACAAATTCTGCAGCTACAACCATATCAATTTCATTTTCTCTTCCAGCGGAATCAAACAATAGGACAAATTCTCCACGTTTCAAGGATTGTAATGCAGAATCAAGTGACATAAGAAAAAATCTCTTGATCTAATTATAAAGTTTACTAAAAAATTGGTAATTACCAATAAAGTTGTAGGTAATTGCCTTACTTTAAAATGTATTTCCCAAGGATGTCAGTTTCAATGTTAACTTTATCGCCTATTTTTTTTGTATGGAAATTCGTTACATCAATAGTATGAGGAATCAGCGACACGTATGCAAGAGTGTTTTTGATGTCAACAACAGTTAAACTAATTCCGTCTATTGCAATGGAGCCTTTTTTCACTACAAATTTAGATAGTTTTTTTGGAATTTCAAACCAAACTTGCACTTCCTTAGGTTTTTTTAGAATTTTTTTAATTATAGCGACTCCGTCTACATGACCTAAAACAAAATGCCCCTCAAGTCGATCACCTGCCCTTAAACTACGTTCGATATTTACAATTCCACCAACTTTTAAATTTCCAAGATCAGTTTTTTTTGTGGTTTCTTCAATCATTTCAAAAATACAAGAGGATTTGGAAAGTTTGGTTGCTGTAAGGCATACGCCATTTAGGGCAACGCTCTGTCCAATTTTTAATCCCTTTGCATGTTTTCCTAAATTCACAGTCATTTGAATATCACTTCTGTTTTTTGTATTTTTAGAAATTTTCTCTACTTTTCCAACCCCTTCAACGATTCCTGTAAACATCATGCAGTCTATTGTATTTGTGTATAAAATGATTTAGGTATCAGATGAATTGTTAGATTTTTCAAATTCATCGTCACAAAATTGATGAAAAATAGAACATCTGTTTTCTTTGGCATCATTTTTAATTTTTTTCATATCTTTATTTAGAATTCCCTGGGCGGCTAAAAATGATTCATCAGCCATACCTAATTTTTCAAATAATCGTGATTTTGCAAGAGGCAGTTCTTTTAATTTTGAATCGATCATCTGCGCTCTATCATAGTAATCAACGGCATCTTGATAATTACCTAGATGGCTTAGGGAGATAGCCTTATTCATTAAAGCCGTAATGTCTTTTGGATCTATCAGAAGCGATGTTTCGTAGCATTCAAGAGCTTCTTTATGGCGATTTAATTCATTTAGAGACAATCCCATGCTGTTTAGAGCCCAACTATCTTTCGGGTTAGTTGAAAGAATTTGTTGGCACAATTCCAAAACTTGCTCATATTGTCTCAAATTTTCAAGGGCAAAAATTTTGTTTTTCAGTGCATACGTGTCAGAATTTTTTATTTCTAGAACTTTATTACAATAATCTATGGCCTCATCGTATTTTTTTAGATAAATCAGGGATAGTGAAATATTTTGCAATGCAAGCATATTGTTGGGGATTTTTTCCAGTAATTTTTTGCAGTAAGTATACATCTCATCATACTTTTCAGCATTAAACATCCTAGTTATCACGTTTGAAGGATCAAGAAGATCAACCATTTTACTATATTTGTTAGAAATCCATTATCTTTAATCTATTCCAATTAAAACAGAAATTTTAAGAAATTAAAAGTCTATTTCAAAATTTTGCGAAGTGACTCGTTGATTACCTTGGAATAGCTATATGACGACTGTTCCTGTTGGATCATTTTTGCTTGGCGTAATCTAAGTTTTTTGTCAAGATCATCATCAATCATGATTGTAACGCGTTTACTCATTTGTATCAAATTTGTTGTATGAATTTTTTAATATAACACTTTATGAAAAGTTCCAAAAATGGGAATATTCAATCGTTAATGGTAGAAATTATTTGTTCCATTTTGAATGGTTTTTGAATAAGAGGAATGTTTAGATTTTCCAATTTTTCTTCAGTGCTGAAACTCCCATCAGCAGTTACAGCTATAATGCGTGCTTTAGGGTTGATCTCTTGAATTTTTTTAATTGCATAAAAACCACTTCCATTTGGCATGTTGAGATCAATTAAAACAACATCTGGTTTAGTTTCTTTGAATAATCTAATAGCGGTAATTCCGTCAAATCCACTACCAACAACATTGATTTTATGTTCTTCAAGAAATTCACAGAACAACCTAACCGTGTCTTCATCATCATCAATTACTATTACCGATTTGGGCATATCTACCATCTACAATGAGCGGTGCTTTAATATTTTGTATCATTTATGACTGCTGTATGGGCGGTATTGATAGAATGATTGCATCTCCACTATCATCTGAAATTAAAAAAGAACTAGATTCAGAAATTTTAAAGAAAGTTGAAAGAGAACTATTTTTAGAACATGGAATGTCAATAAAATTATCAATTGAGCATTTTCATAAATTTTCAAATGTTCTTAAAAAAAAATCGTCAGATGATACCAAAAAATTAGAAAAAGACTGCGTCAACAAAGTCATCAAAGTGAAAAAAAAAGACGACAAGTTTTCGGTAACTGTCATTCATCCAGATTTAAGAGGTTTAATTTTAGAATCATTTGGAGATGTTGAAACAAGAGCAATCATATCGACTCTTTTAGGGAATGAATACACGATCCCAGAAATTCTTAAAGAATCCAAAGTTCCCAAGACATCAGGATACAGAAAGATAGAAAATTTAATCTTGAACGGTTTAATTATTGAATCTAGAAAAGTTCTTAGTGAAAGTAAAAGAATATCCAAACTGCAATGTGTTTTTGAGGAAATAAAAATTGAGATTAAAAAAGGAAAAATTGAGATTATTGGGGTTGTAGATGGAAAAATTTTTGAGAAAAGTACCAGTATGAAATCAGTTATCGAGTTATCGGTACAGGATTACTAGAAAAATACTCATTTTACAAGATCGAGAAGAGCTTTTGCTTGTTTGAAGTGTACCTCATCAATCATTTTTCCTTCAATTGTGGTTGCTCCTTTGCCTTTCTTTGTGGATTCAAGATAAATTTTGCATACTTTTTCAGCCCAGGATATTTCATTTTTGTTGGGATGGAATAGTTTGTGGACAACTGGTATTTGATCCGGGTGTATGATGCTTTTTCCAGTATATCCCAAACTTTTCCCAAGTTTGCAATCTTTTTCCAACCCTTTGGAATCCTTTAGATCTTGCCAGATAGAATCAATTGCTGCAACTCCTGCTGCACGTGCATCCACGGGTATTTTTCTTCGAGAATATTTTTCCCCCTCAGAGTCTTTCGCATATTCTACTCCCAGGTCATTCAGCAAATCAAACACACCAAAAACAACCGCACAGACTCGTTTTCCAAAGGATGCAATATCAAATGTGTTCACCACGCCTTCTGCAGATTCAATTGAAGGGATGATTTGTATTGGCTTTAGTTTACGAGTTTTTTCTAAATCAGATAATATTTTCTGAATTTTTTTCATTTCTTTTACATTGTTAACTTTGGGGATTATGATTCCATCAATGCCTTTTTGTACAATTTCTTCAAGATCAGATGGAATTTTTCCAGAACTTGGAGAGTTTGTTCTGACAAAAATTGGTGATTCATACAGTTTTCTGGATTTTAATGCAGATTTGACAAGTTTTCGTGCATTTGCTTTTTCATCATCCGGGACAGAATCTTCTAAATCAAAACAAACTATATCAGCTTGGATTGTTTTTGCCTTTTCTAAGAATCTGGAATTATTTCCAGGAACAAAAATGAGACTTCGAAAAAGCTGGGTCATTAAATGACTAAACGCCTTCTGGCTTTAGTAATATTTTGCCAAAGAGACCTTTTCCGGATAACATCTTTGTGTGAGCCTCTGCTGCTTGTTCAAACGTATATGTTGAATCAATTGCAGCTTTAATTTTGCCTTGACCCATCCAATAGAGTCCTTGCTCTAATTCGGCCTTAGTTCCTTGGGTTGAACCTAAGATGTTAGTTCCTTTGAAGAACACGTGTCTAAGATCAGTTTGTGCGTTGTAACCTGTGGTTGCTCCACATGATACCAGAGTTGCGCCATATTTGAGCAAGGTCAGTTGTTTGTTCCAATGAGTCTCACCAATATGATCAAATGACACATCAATTCCTGGGGCTTCACCTTTTTTCTTTGCTAATTCTTTTGTGATTGCTCTAACTTCTTTATGCCAGTCCTCTTTTCTGTGATCTACTGCAAAATCAGCTCCAAGTTCCAGACATTTGTCTAGTTTGTCTGGACTTGCAGTTGCAATTACATCACAATTGTATAATTTTGCTATCTGAATACCAAGACTGCCTACTCCAGAGCCGCCTCCCATAATTAAGACAGTTTGTCCAGGTGTAATTTCTGCTCTACCTACAAGCATATGCCATGATGTCAACAGAGTCATGGATGCAGCAGCTGCTTCATCATAAGAGACCCCTTCAGGAATTTTTGCAACATTAACTTCAGGCAAATGGGTTATTTCAGAAAATGCCCCCCAATTCGGACCAGTTTGAAATCCCCAAATGATTCTGTGTATACAATCAAATTCTCTGCCATCAGTGCATGCTTTGCAAACTCTGCACGACATGTTAGAGTGAGATACTACCCTATCTCCAACTTTAATATTTTTAACGTCTTCACCTACAGCAATTACATCGCCTGCAGCATCAGAACCTGAAACGTGTGGTAACGGAACAGGAACTGGTTGACCTCGCATTCCCCAAATATCATTATAATTTAGAGAGGAGGCTTTTACTTTGAAAACTACTTCGTCTGATTTTGGTTTTGGATCATCTATATCCTGGACTTTAAGGATTTTAGCAAAATTATCATCTGGTGCATATTCTGTGTATACTACGGCTTTCATGTACTAGTTGACTTTATACCCATAATTATAATTTTCTGTATCAGATGCGATTTATCTTAAAATCGCGTTTTGGTTGCTGTGTAGATAGTAAAATTTGCTTTAATTGCTCATCAGTGATTTGGCCAGGGATTTTTTGTTGGGTTGCCATACCAATCAGATATTGTTCAACCATCTCAGAAAGTTCAGGTTTCACCATTTTGATATTGTTTAGTCGCATTCTGGCTTCGGGGGTCAAAACTTGTTTTAGAATTTGCTCTTTTTGTGCAGCAAATTCATGATTAGTTTTATCGATAGGAGGTTCGTTAGATTCTGGAAAACTCATTTTGAATCTAAGAATATATTTTCAATTTAGGATTTTCAACAATCATTTCTTTAAGAATTTCTGTCGCTAATCTATCTAGTTTTTGCATTCCTTGTTTAGAAACGATGCGCCCTTTCTTCTCAACTTTTTCAAGATAGCCAAGTTTTTCTAATCCTTGGATTGCATTGCGAATAATTGCGCCGCTGGCATCTTTATGATGTGCGGCTCCATATCCGGACGGTTTGCCGCCACCGTAGTCATTTCTCAAAGCATTAATTCCGATTGGACCGTTAAGGTAAATTTTTCTCATAATTGAGGCGCATCTTGTTTGCCACCACTCTCTATCTTGTGGGGGTTTTTCTGCATGAGCCCCAGTTTTGACAAATGGTATCCAAGAAGGTGCAGGAATATCTTCACTCTTTAGTGCTGTAGATAGTCTTTCTATCAACACGTCTGCTGGTACATCGTATACCTTTGCCATAAAGTCAAAAACCCGATAATCGTCTTATAAATCATTGAGATATTGTGCCAAGTTTGTTCAACATAATTCAGCGTAAAATTCTCAGATCGGAGTTTTGTTTTCTAACTTTATTTTTTAACGATAATTTAAGGTAGGAAATATTGACATTCTTTTAATGAGTGCCTTTAGATGCGAGCCCACGTGGATTAAGCCAGTATTTTGAGGATAGAAATGGACACGATCTAATTTGGACCAGATGAAATCTTCAACGGGTGAAACAAAAACCATCTCAGTTTCCAATTCAACCATTTATACAATAATTATGATAAATGTGTAATTCATGGTTGCAAAACGTGATTATTATGACGTTTTAGGTGTCACAAAAACATCCTCTCATCATGAAGTCAAACAACAGTATAGAAAATTGGCATTAAAATTTCATCCTGACCGTAACCAATCCTCAGAATCGGAAGAGCATTTTAAAGAAATTTCTGAGGCCTATGCGGTTATTTCAGACCCTCAAAAAAAGCAAGTGTATGATCAACATGGCCATGCTGGTGTTGATGGCAGATATTCTAATGAAGATATTTTTCAAGGAACGCAGAGAACAGGATTTGATTTTAATGATGTATGGGGGTGGCGTAACAAAGGTGGTGCACTGTATTTTCTTGGCAAATACGAGGAAGCAGTCAAGTGTTATGATAAGGCAATAGAGATTGATCCCAATAATCCAGTTGTCTGGAATAACAAGGGTCTTGCACTGTATTTTCTCGGCAAATACGAGGAAGCAATTACATCATATGATAAAGCAATAAAGATCGATCCCAATGATGCTGATGTATGGAATAACAAAGGTGATTCACTGGATTCTCTTGGTAACAATGAGGAGGCAAAGAAATGTTATGACAAATCTAAAGAATTGGGATCGAGATATTGAGTCAAGTTTGTTCAACATATTTTAGCACAGGTCTCAGATCGGAGTTTTGTTTTTCATTACTGGCCAAAATTTCTTTCAGGCCATCAAAATTGTTATGAAATACGTGGCTTGGATTTTGATTATCTAATAATCCCCTGGCTGATTAGAAATTCTATTCCCCTGACAAAATCCCCTTCAGAAATCAAACCGTCCGCCCACCAACCCGCATTGTTTTTTACCCAGGATGGGATTTCTTGAGATCCGGCTGATTTGGATTCAGAGACTGAAATGCCAATTATGTTTTGATTAATTAAGAATTGAATTGATCGGACAAATTCCTCATCGCCTATAATTCCGTCCGCCCACCAACCTGCATTGTTTTTTACCCAAGATGGAACAATTGCAGTTTTTTCTTCTTTTACAGATTGTGAAGCAAGGCTAAAGTTGGATTTTGATGTAAAATACTTTTCAAAATTTTTAGAGTCATGGCCAGTTAAGATTATTTTCAGTTGATATTGCCCATCAGTTGGAATTAAAACAGATTCTTGATAAATTCCATGAGGAGTCAAAATGCCAAGATATGTTTCAGAAACTCCGATGTTTGACCAGATCTCTTTTCCAGAGGAATCAGTAACACTGTATGCAAATAAAATATCTTTAGCAAAGTCATCATTTACATCAAAGAAAGAAAATGTGAGGGGTATTATTTCACCTGCTTTTAATTTTGAATCCCACGATACCTTTGCAACAAAACCATTTTCAAACATCAAATCAAGTTCATTGAGAGCAATTTGCTCTCCAGATAAAATTTCTATTTTTATTATGCCGTCATCATTTTGAGCACCTATGTTGTTTTTGATCAACATGAGTTTCTCATGCGGAATGGCCATTCTAATAATATTTTCGTCAGGTTTTGAAACATCAAAATCAAAATAATTATCTTGAATTTTAATGCCATCTACGAAAACATCAACGTCATATCCTTGCTTGAAAAATGAAAAATCCTTGTCCAGAGATACAATTTGGTGGATGCTAGAACCAGGATTATGCTCATTCAAATCATACGATATTTCATATGAGATCTTATCTGATGATTCGTCATAATTGAAATTTGAAATTTTATCATTGTATGATTTTATAGATATTGGAAGCTCTTGACCGTTTGCAATTTTAATTGGGAATATTTGTTTTTGAGGAAGATACAGGAAAGTTTCAAAGAGCAAATCTTTGGTGGTCATTGTTTTGGGATTTGTCGCACCAACTATGGAAACTTGGATTTTGTACTGCCCACTTTTATCAAAAACAGGGCCCTGAATTACAGGTAACGAGTCACCTCTTGCATAATAGGCTCCAGCTATGGCATGTTTTTCGCCATAATACTTTGTGCATTTCCAAAGGTTTTGATCTTGGCATCCTGACGTAGGTTTAATTTCCAAATCTAATTTGCCATCATCATCAAAAAAATATTCGTTGGCAACTAGGGCATTTTCATGAAAAATCTGAACTCGATATGTAACACTCTTGATATTGACATTTGTATCACTGTCAAAGAATCTAATCGACAGGTTGGCACTTTTGGAATCCCCATAAATGAAATCTTCCGGGGACAGAATTGTGGTCAACGCTACTCTTAATCCGTCAAAATCGATCGGCGGTGCAAGAGACCCTGAATGATGTTGTGCGTGTGCAGGGGTAATCGAAACGAAGAACAATCCTACCAGTGTCAACAAAATAAGCTTTGAAATCACAATTTTAGATATTCTGAGGATGTTAAAATATGATTGTGAATCATTGTTTCCACAAGCAATTTCTCTTTTAATTATTCATAATATAGTGAAGTTGTTCTAAAACTACTGAACTTCTATATCCAAATCTAATTCGGATAAGAGTCCATTCCACCATTTTGAGATAAATTCAGACATAATGCAAACCGTTCTGGTTTCCTTATAGATCTTACGCATTGAAATGAAAGTTGCATTTAATCTGTGACGGATATAATTTTGCGGTAAGTGTGCCCACACAAGTTACAGGAAATTCTGATCGACTTGACAGAGGCTCCTCCTACTCGAAATCTAGAATTTATTCCAGGCGCAATGAATGATTTACATTTTTTACAAAACACCATACTAAGATAATACGGCATTCGAATTTTGTGTCGGGTACTAATTCTTCGTGCAAGAAAGGCTTGTCTCTGAGAAAGTTCAGGATTCCCCCTTGCATTCGTAATTGCGTTTTCAATGAGAATTTGCATCCTCTCCAGTGCAATTTTTCTCACAGCCTGTTTCACAGTATCACCTAAAATCACACCTAAAAATTGGTTCTCATAAGGATTGAAAAATGCAGTCAGCGGGATTCGGACCCGCGTCACAGGGTTGGAAACCCCGAATACTAACCAGGCTATACTATGACTGCAATAAAATGAAAATTTTATTTCCTACATAAAAATGGTTTTTTCGTACTCATAGAGCATTCTGGCAACCACAACATGCCCTTCGAATGATTCGTCACCAACAGAATAAAGATCCGTTATTTTGCTTTCAACTGAATCGGAGAAATGCCCCTTTTGGAATCCTCCAACAACAACACATGCATCGTCAGGGATCTCCTTTGCAATTTTTTCATACGTACTCTTAGTGCCCTTTGTAGAAAAACCGAATACTTTTGAGGGGTTTATCTCGCCAAGCAGCTCAGAAAATGTTTTTTCTCCAATTTCCAATAAAACATCGTCGTTTGTCGTGATTTCTTTTTCTTGATACAGTTTTTCTATAACTCCCTCAAATCGGTGGTATGATTTAGGAATGTGAACGTTTTTTCCAAAAGATATCACTTTGTCATCAAGGGTGTGAACATAAAGTTTCATTTTATTTTGAAGGTATAGCGGAATGGTCGTGGCCTCAAGTATTGAAAAATGCACCAGATCTGGTCTTCCCCTCTTCATTTCATTTTCAATTCCCTTCATAGCTGCAAAATGCCATGAATTGTCCAGCAAGATTTCCGACGGATATTTTCCCAGCTTTCTCGCATGTGCGATTACTGACGGGTGGCGTTCTAGCTCAGGCGGAACTAACTCTAATGAGGATTCAGACAAAATTAAAGAAATCATTTTAGTTCATCATTTCAATTTGCTTGCTGAATTCATTCCAGCTTGATTTAGCATTGCCATCGTTGTTGATCATGCCTGCACTACAAATGTAATGACTTAATCTTTCCACCACATGTTCACTAGTTCCAAAACCAGAACCCCCAATAGTAAGAGTGTCATCTCCAATTATCGGAGCCTCGACTATGCATGTTCCTTCAGGTCGGTCATATTGTCTATACCAAGTAAAAAATTCTATTTGAGATTCATTTTCACTGTAAAATTCAAAGGATTTTTTTAGAAATTCTGTTTGTCCTGTTTCACTTCCACCGACAAAATCAGATGTACTCCAACTAATCTCAAAGATTCCCACTTTCTTGCCGCCTGCCAAATCAAACATCTGTTGTAATTCTTCTTTTGCTTGTTGTGGAGTTTTTACAATATCATTTAGCGGGTCAACTGGAGAATATGAAAAAGCAACAAAATCACCAACGGATAATTCAGTCACGATATATCGTAGATTTTTATTTAAAACTTGGTCTAATGCAAATGCATTTCCTATTTTTACATCAGGGTGTTTTGATTTGATTTTATCATATACACCATTGAACAGTTCTTTGTATACAGGGATGTTTTGCTCGTAAAATCTGAATTGTGATTCTGTTTGTCCTGCAAGAATTACGGTGTCCACAATGTCATACCTTGACAATATTTCATCAAGTACACTGACAACTCTATCCTCACCTATAGAATTGATAGGCGGTCTTCCAATCCAATCGGGGAAAGGCCCAAGTGTTTCACCGTTGATTATGGAAAAGAATAGCGTAACTTTGAGATTATTTTTTTCGTTCAGACCCATCAAAATGTCTGATTGCTTCCAATCAAATTCCCCACGTACTGGTTCAACCAGATTCCAAAAAAGATAGACATTGCTTCTTCCAATCCCAGAATCAGACGCTTGTGAATAAACAGCGTCTAATTCTTGCAGGGTTGTTGATTGGTCGGGCGAATTAATTACAAGGCCGATTTTTTCATTTGTCTGCTGAGGTGAAATAATACTAGTGGAAATGATCAAACCCACTGCAACAATAGCAATGACAACGCCTATACCCATAATCACGCCCAGGGATTTTTTATCCATGCAGATTCAAAAAGAAAAGAAAGTAAAAGAGTTGTGATTCTGTTGGTTATCCAGAAGTACAACCACTGTAGCCACATTCAATACACATGCTACAGCCCTCTACAAAGACCAGGGTGTTTTTGCATGTTGGGCACAGACGATCTTCAGAGACCTTTTCTTGTATTTTGTGTTCAATTTTGATCTCTTCGTCATGGATTTTTAATGCTAATGAGGCACCAACTTGTGATTTGATGTAGGGGTTTGTGATATTTTCATTAACATATGCTGTCATGTACCCACTTGGTGTTACCTCAAACGTCTTTGTTGCATTCTCATTTGTCATGTGAAGGACCTGTTTGTGTCTTGAACCGTCACGATACACAGTCATTCCTTTTAGACCAATTTCATGTGCTAGCAGATATGCAGATTTGACATCGTCAACTGTTACATCATAAGGCATGTTGATTGTTTTTGCAATTGCATTTCCAATCCAGTCCTGCCATACACCTTGAGCCATCAGATGATCAGCCCAATGGATGTCCATTGCTGTAACAAAGACATCTTGCATCCATTGTGGAATTTCGTCCAATCCTTTCACTGAACCATAGTTCTCTGCAATCTTCTCAAGAATCTCGTCTGAGTAAAGACCTTCTTCTTTGAGGGCGTCTTCAAGAATCTTGTTTGTATAGAAGAATCTTCCAACAGTAACTCTCTTTTCAAACACTAAAGCAAACGCAGGCTCCATTCCGTTTGAACAGTCTGCAATCATAGACAGTGTTCCAGTTGGTGCCACTGTGGTAGTTAGGACATTTCTAATACCGTGTTTTTTGATTTCTTCAATGAGTGGCTCCCATTCATACGAATGAGATTCTTTTGATTTCTCATAGTAGCCAGATATCGGAATCTTTCCTTCAGGATATTCTGTCTTTGCGCAAAGTGTGAATTCACCGCGAGATCTTGCAAGTGCGACACTTTCTTCCATGGAATAGTATGTCAGGGCTTCAGAGAGTTTTGATTGGAGTTCGTATCCCTCTTGAGAATTGTATGGGATTTTCAGTCTGTACAGCAAATCAGCTACTCCCATTACTCCAAGTCCAATTCTTCTAGACTCTTTTGAGGCCACACTGATTTCCGGCACCGGATAATTATTGACATCAATAATGTTATCCAGGAATCTTGTTGTCTTTCTGATAATCTCCTCGTATCCTTGCCAGTCAAATTCATAGGATCCATCTGCTTGTCTTTTTGCAAGATTCACCAGATTGATAGAACCCAAGTTGCATGATTCGTATGGATAGAGGCTTTGTTCGCCGCACGGGTTTGTAGCTCTAAGTGGTGCTTTTCTTGCTTTAGCAAACACGTTGTATTTGTTGATTTGATCAAAGAAGATCAAACCAGGTTCTGCGCTCTTCCATGCAGACAATGCAATTAGATCAATTAGTTGGTGTGCATTGATTTCTTTGACAGGTTTTCTGTCACGTGGACTGCGTAAAACGTAGTTGCCATCAGTGGTGTTAACAAGTGCATTCCAAAAGTCTTCCCAGATTCCAACACTCACATTGAAATTTTCTAGAACGCCTGGTTCTGTTTTGTTTGTGATGAACTTTTCAACATCAGGATGCCATGATTCAATGATTCCCATGTTTGCACCACGTCTTTTGCCACCTTGTTTTACAACTTCGGTGACAGTATTGATGATATTCATGAAAGACACTGGGCCAGATGCAACACCGGAGGTTGATGCTACAATGTCACCTTCTTCACGAAGATTAGAGTAGTTGATTCCAACTCCACCGCCGGACTTGAAGATCAATGCTGCATCAGAGGTAGTTTTCATGATTTCTTCCATACCATCTTCCATGCCAAGTACAAAGCATGCTGAAAGCTGTCCTAGTCTTCCACCAGCATTCATCATGGTTGGTGAGTTTGGTAGGAAGTCCTGGCCAGTCATCATTGTAAAGTATTCAGTGATTTTATCTGCATAACTTTCGAGTTTTTTTCCTGCTAGTAATGTCAATAGATCTTTGAAACTTACCTTCATCTGACCTTTGTTTGCAAGGGTCACATAGTGGGTGATTAAAGATCTAAAATGCCATTTATTGAAGAAATAATCTCCGACTTTGAATTTGTAATCAAAGGCATCTAGTTTTTCAAGATATGATTCTGCTTCGTCTATGTTCTGCTTGTTGTTTCCAGATTTGTCAAAAATTTGCGAATCATATAGCATGTCACCAATTCCGACTAGAATTGCAACTCTTTCAAACATTTGAGTGGGCGACTCAATAATCTCACTTTTTCCGTTTCTGAAAAGATATCTTGAGGCCAACACCCTCAGACAGTTCAAATCAAATTTTTTGGAGACTGGATCAAGGGCTTTAAGATTTAAGACCTTCATTTTTTCGTCTCTTAATTTTCTTCGTTCATGTCTGTAAACGATGTATGCTTTTGCAATATCGCTATTGCCGCTATCGATTAAAGTTGATTCCACGATATCTTGAATATCCTCAACTGTAGGCGCTCTAGATCTTGTAAATCCTTGCTCTACTAACTTGTTAACTACATCTTGTGCTAGTTTGTCGGCTACGCCACGGTCGGCTTTAGAGGTGGCTGCCAATGCCTGAAATATGGCATTTGAAATTTTATCTTTATTGAAAGCCGTGACTGCGCCACTGCGCTTACGGATCTCATTGATCGTACTTTCTATTTGTGAATTGTCCATTATAATCTCCCCGCTGAGATAAGAATTATTGATGGTATAAACTATTTGTCGGATTTTCTCAAAACTTTGATTCAATAAAGTTGACAACGCTACAATCAACGTTGGAGGGGTCTTACAATGGGGGGGTTTTTCATAAATTCATAACGATGATCGTGCAATGCTTTTTTCACAACTGATCTATTAACGGGTGACGATGATCGCGATGTCTGAAATTGATCAAAAAGTTTTGAACGATGATCGAAACTAGGTTTTCATTTACGATTTTCAGACAACATAGGGTGACTTGCATTTTGGACACTTGTCATCAAATGGTTCGTCCTTGAAGCCACATTCGCCACAGATTGAAGTAGGCCTAACAGGTTTGAAGGAAGGTGTTAATTCGGATGTTTTCTCTATGGATTTTTTAATATCCTCAACTTTTGCATTTTTGTCAATTTGTAATGTTACTAGTAAGCCGCCGTTAAGTAATTTTGAGAGTTTGTTACACTCAGAGATAGGCTCGCTTTTTGCCGTATAGTCAGAAACTTCCGAGGCATTAATCACAATACCTTGAGAGTAGAAATCAGCATCCATTGAATTCAGACTGGAATTTTTGCCATATTTTTCACCATCAAGGGTTGCAAAACGGGCAGATCCTTCAGTTTCAGTCATGGAAATAGCCACTGTGTCGCCTAATTCTTTGCCTTTTTTGGCACTAACGTCTACTGCGGTTTCAATGACTTTGTAAAGAATATCGCGTCCTTCTTTATTATTTTGGAATCCAAGTATGTTAAAGACGGCCTCTTTGAGTCCCACCAAGTTTACAACAAGAGATACGGAGCTCCTCTGCATGTATTGGGTATTCTTTGCGAGGATTGGATTGAGCCCTCTTCGTGTAAGATCTGAGATCGATTTCTTTCTCAGTGCCATAGAAACCAAAGCCGGCTTCATCAATAAAGCGAGTCTTGCCCTAAAGTAAGTTTCATCTTTGTTTGATTCAAATGCTAATCTTGGAAGATTAATCGAGACAGATTGCAAGATGATTGAAAGAGGGCCGGATGTCTTGGTAGAACCGTTTGTAATACCGTGACTGGACGTTTGGCCTCTAGCAAACATTACTTTTCCACCAAGGGACAGAATTTCGGCTGCTGCTTGTGATACGTCAGTAATCTTTCCTTTATCGGTATCAATTATCAAACCAATTTTTGGAATTGGTGTAATCTTTGTATAATTTTTGTATGCATTGATAATCGCATTAATTATTTTTGCGTCAGTTCCTAATTGTAAACGAATTGAAACGGTGGTACTATTTTTATTATATTTAGAAGTTGTTGATGAAGTTGCAAACGCATCGGTCAATTTTTGCTCTAGTTCTGGAATAGATTTCAAATGTTTTGCAAATAACGGAACTAACCCATCAAGAACAATTTCTTGAGAAGCTTCTTTGGAAAGAAGGGCGATAACTACGGATAGCGAACTTGTGATTTCGTCTAGCTGTTTTGATGTTGACATTCTTGATACATCAAGATATTTTCCGCCAAGATCAACACCGTCTTCAATTAATTCTTTAATGTTAACAAATATCGTATCAGGAATCATAGACCAAATTCCAGGATTAGAAATGTGCAAGTCGCCAGAAAGATGTGAGTCGGCTACATCTTTAGGTAAAACGTTTGTAAGAAGATGTTCAGCAAATACTCTCTGTCCAGCATTGAACAGCAATCCCTCAGCACCGTTATCTACATCGTCCAGATTGGAGATCATCTCTTGGACATCATAAACAGGCATGCCTAGGCGTGCAAGTTTGTTCCTGTATTCTTCATGTCCGTGCTCAAGCAGGACAGAATTGACCATTTCTCTGATTAATGCCCCTGTCAGATAGGTTGTCTGATATTTGTAAATTCTATTTTCAACCTCTTCAGTAATTTTTTGTGCCAGTTCCAGTGGAAGGCTTCCTTCTCGGACTAGAGATTGAATTATTTTGTGTGAGTTGAATTCCTCAATGGATTCAGATGATGTTCTAACATACATCTTTCCACTTTCAATAATGGATCTTTCCTCAATTTGTCTTGCTAAACTCAAGACAAGTTTTCCAAGATTTGTGATAGTATAGCGTCTTTCAGATTTGTTTAATGCAACAAGCGATTGTCTAAGTAATTTTCTCAAGTGGTATGCAAATTTTCCACTTTCTTTTTTTGATTTGAAACCAGCCAAGGATTTTAATTCGGAATAAGTTAGCGGGCCTTTAGAATTCAGGATTCTGAGAATGTCAATCCTATTAGGACTTGCCATGACAGAAAAGATCATCCTTACGCGTTTTGAGGTAGATTGCAAGATTCCGCCTCTCTTTGGATCAGAGTCGTCCAGATCATCATCCAAGTCCAGATCATCATCATCCAAGTCCAGATCTAACTTAGTATCATCTAAATCAGCATCAATGTCCAGGTCTAACTCCTCTCCGGTTTGTTTCACTGATCCTTCTAAATTTGAAGCAGTAAATAAGACTTGTGACTAAAGAATATGTTACACTTTTTGATCAGATTTTTTGAAATTGTAAAAGTGATCTTTTAAAGATCACTTTTATTTAATTTTCTTGGACATCAAGTGAAAATTCTGATGTAGAAAGTTTCTGCCCACATGATGGACACTTTCCATTTGTTGGGTTTAGTACATCTTTAAGAGATTTTAACATCTTCATGTTTGTGATCTTTTCTCCACATTTACCACATGTAATTTCTACCGACATGAATGTGATCAGATATACAAAATAATTAAGAAGCGATTTTGATTTTTTTTAATAATTCAAGCAAATTATTTTACTGTTTTTCGATGATGATTCCGCGCTCATCAAAGCCAGTAATGTGGGCTCTTGTTCCAACAGGTAGTTCTTCCGGGGTGGCAATCCCTGCCATAAATCCAGATATTCTCAAAGGTGCATCATCCAGTTGAAGTATAACAAAAGCATACGGGGTATATTTTTCAAAGCCGGCAGGCGCCACGGTGATTATCGTATAGGTAGCAATTGAGCCTACACCGTCTAAAACGACATCCTCAAATCCCTTACTGCCGCATTTTAGGCAATAATATGCCGTAGACAAATGAAGGTGGCCGCACCCAGTACATTTGTGGGTTACAAGCTTGCCTTGTTTAGCATATTCAATAAGTTGTTCCTCAACAGTCATTCTAAACACTTTGAAATACATGAACAGCGCAACTTGCACCAGTTGCACCAAAGTTATGGGTCAAACCAATTTTTGCATCTTTAACAGTTCTTGCACCTGCTTTTCCGGTTAGTTGATCAAATACTTCTACTACTTGTCCAACACCTGTCGCGCCAATTGGATGTCCTTTTGATTTAAGACCGCCTGAGGGATTAATAGAAATGTCAGAATTTAATGATGTTCTGCCTTCACGAACGGCTTGAACGCCTTTGCCTTTATCAAAGAAGCCCAGGTCTTCGGTGTCAACTATTTCTGCAATTGTAAAACAATCATGCACTTCAGCAAAGTCAATATCTTTTGCAGTAATACCTGCCATTTTGTATGCGTCTGCCGCTGCAATCTTCGTACTAGGGATTGTTGTCATGTGTTCACGTCCCTGTAATGCAGCAGGTGAACCTCCTCGGCCAGATCCAATTACTTCAATATAGTCACTGCCGTTTTCCTT
This sequence comes from Nitrososphaerota archaeon, assembly GCA_032127635.1. Lineage (GTDB taxonomy): Archaea > Thermoproteota > Nitrososphaeria > Nitrososphaerales > Nitrosopumilaceae > Nitrosopumilus. Next base: position 7,413 of record JAQBHN010000082.1, on the reverse strand, counting down.
TGCAAATTTTTCAGAGCAGAGAATGACAGAGCTTGCACCGTCAGAGAACGGACAGCAGTCATAAAGTTTTAGTGGACTTGCAACTACTGCAGAATTCATCACATCGTCGATGGTAATTTTCTTTTGCATGTGTGCTTTTGGATTTAGAAAGCCATTGTTGTGGTTTTTTACTGCAACTGCTGCAAAGTCTTCTTCCGTTGCATCAAACTCTGTCAAGTAGGCTCTTGCCATTGATGCAAACAAACCTGGAAATGATGCACCTGCTTGACCTTCATAGAAAAAGTCAGAACAGTATGCAAAGTAGGTTGTAGTCCATTCGGTACCCGTGTGAGTTACTTTTTCAACACCGGTAACAACTAGACAATCATAAAATCCCGCTGCAACATTGGCATATGCCTCTCTAAAAGCTACAGAGCCACTTCCACATGCAGACTCTATTGATAATGATGGTTTATCCGGAATCCCCAATCTGCTCATTAAGACAGGGCCAAGATGCACCTGTTTGTCAGCAACGCCAAAGACGTTTGAAATGTAAGATGCCTTGATATCTTTTGGAGAAATTCCGGCACTTTCTATGGCTGCAACTGAAGCCTGAGTAGTAATATCAGCAATACTTTCACTTAATTTTCCATATTTGGTGCTACCAGCGCCAAGAACACAAACCTTTTCCACAAATGTCACTGACCCATTTCCCTATAAAAATTGTTTTAGTAAATTCATCATAGAAAATGCCAAGAAGAAAATTAAGTCTCAAAATAATTCAGATCAAAAAGCCCGCAATGAGACACGTAGTCAAAACTACAAAGTCAGTAACCAGTGTCTTCAAAAAAGAAATCATTCAATACTTGGACGGCAATGGATTTCTATCTTGGTCATCAAAAGAGAGAAAATACATCATTCTCGGAACTAATTCTCCTAAAAACGGACTAGTACCTTGTCCTGAATGCAAATTGGGGGAACTGATGGTCATTAGATCTAAAGCAACAAGAAAACGATTCATGGGTTGTTCAAATTTTTATGGCGGATGTAAAGCATCGTCACCGTTATTACAAAAGGCAAGACTGAGAGCTACTAAGATGCCATGTGATACATGTCAATGGCCGATGATAATTTTTCGTTATTCACGAAACCAAAAATGGACTAAACAGTGTGGAAATTTTAATTGTGAAAGCAGAAAAACTAAGCCTTCAAAGTAGAATAAACATCAGTTCTTCTGTTTTTAAGCAATGGTAAAATTTTTCGTGTTTCCTTCACCATATTCAAATCAATCTTAACAAAACCAATTCCTTGTCTCTTTTTCATGTCAAGCAATACTTTACCATATGGATCGACTACCAAACTTCGTCCGCAGTAAATATTTCCAACTTGATCTGGTGCAATTACATAGCACCCGTTTTCAATTGCTCGTGTTTTGTTGATTGTAATCCAGTGCTCTTCTTTCATATGTCCTTTGACCCAAGCCGATGGTGCCACTAACACTTCTGAGCCTGCTACTGCTAGTGATCTTGACATCTCTGGAAATCTCAAGTCATAACAAATCATCATTCCAATTTTTCCAATAGATGTTTGAACTGGCTTTGAAATTTTTGAGCCTGAGATCATTTTATCAGACTCTCTAAACCCGAGTGCATCATAAAGATGAATTTTTCTGTATGTGGATATCACTACGCCGGATTTATCAATTACAAACGCTGTATCATAAACACGATCTTTTGTTCTGCTCTTCTCGTAAAATGAGCCAATGACTTGAATTTTGTTTTCTTTTGCCGCTTTTGCTATAGTTGTAACAAAATTTCCTTTAATCATTTCAGATAAATCGGACAGTTGCCTTGGGGTTTGAGAGGAGTTTGTGTAAAACATCATAAATTCTGGAAATGCACATACTGTTGCGTTTTTAGATGCAGCTTTTGATATGTACGAAAGAATTTTTTTTAAATTGGCTTCTTTGTCAGTTGATGCTTTGAATTGAACTACTGCGACTTTCACGAGATTGATTGAACATGTGACAATAAAAAGATAAACTTGTGGTACAAATGAAAAATAGGCCATTTTCTCATCATGCAAATTTATTTAACAAAATACAAACCGATCATGGTGTGCACGTCATCCCTTGACTAGACAGATATTATCAAGTCAGTTGTTTTTAAAAATAATTAAAGTTGGTTTCCTGCTAAAAACCAATTTTCTTTAGGATTGTCCTCAAAAACAACAATAACGTGACTTTCTTTCGTGTTTAGAATCTCAACTGCTGATTTTGTGATTGCTTTTGCATATTCATCTTTTTGCTCCTGAGTTCTGCCAGGATACATTGACACTGTAATCAAAGGCATACATTGTTCAGAATATTTCAGCGATTTATTCTTTCAATAGTCTGACCTGTAACCATATCTTGTTCCATAAGCATAGTCAGAACTATGTGTTTTCTTGTACAGATATCCAGTTGCAAACCCTATTGCGAATCCCCCAATGTGGGCCATGTATGCGACACCGCCACCGGCTATACCAAAGCCACCTATGAAAAATGGCAACAGGTTTTGAAAGACTAGCCAAAATGGCAAGAACCATCTTGCTTGGATATGCATCATTCTCCAGAAAAATCCCAGCATAAGAAAAGTGCTGATTCGAACTCTAGGAAAGATCGCCAAATACGCACCAAGTACGCCGGATATTGCTCCTGATGCACCCACTGCAGGAATGGAGCTTGTTGGATCTATTACAATGTGAGCCAAACCCGCACCGATGCCCCACCCAAGATAAATTAAAAGAAATTTTGTTTTGCCAAACTTCAGTTCAATGTTATCACCAAAGATCCACAAAAATAACATGTTACCACCCAAATGCATCAAACCACCGTGCATGAAAATAGAACTAAATAATGAAACGTATGACATATCAGGACATGAAATTCCAGGCTGTATCACAGACGAAAAGCCAGTGACGCAGCTCGGTACTGCGCCCCATTCAAAAAACATCAATGCAGCTTGTTGATTAGAAAATTCCCAAAACTGGCCAGTAACAGCTATTTCATACAGAAATATTACAACATTCACGAGGATTAAACCGATAGTGACTTTTGGTTTGAATCCAGGCGGATGTGGATTCTCGTCTCGTAATGGAAGCATTTGATGATTAGATTGATAATAATTTGTATAATAACATTTTTCTAGAAATTAAAAGACATCGCAAGAGATTCTAAAATAGGAATTAAATTTTAATTATTTTTCTTTTTACAAGATTTTCAATCATGTTTAGAAATTCGTTGTCTGAAATTTTTTCGTCAAGCAACCAACCTGCAGAATTTTTCACCCATGTAGGAATTTGCCACTGTGATTCGTCGATAACATCTCGTGAGGGAGTAGAAATAATTTGTTTTTTAAACAGATAATCTATGTCTTTGAGGAATTCTAAATCTGAAATTTCGCCAGTTGACCACCAATCAACATCATTTCGTATCCAATCAGGAATCAGAATGGTTTCAATTAGATTTCCTTGAGGATTAAATCCCGTAATTGTCAAAATCCCTTCTGATTTAGGCTCTACTAAAAATGCCACGTGCCAATTTCCCCATTCATCCATACTTTGAATAGAATCAACGTGTTCGTCGTTTAGAAAGACTTGAAAAGATTCATGCTCAGAATATCGGGGGAATTCCAAATTGATATAATTTTGAAATCCCCATCCCTGAATTAGACTAAATGAAATGATTGTTCCTTGAGAATTGAACTCAGGATAGGATAAAAGAATACTTGAATCATACCGTATTGTGAATGTATCATTGTTTCTAGGTACGTTCAAAACAATTATGCTTTCTTGGCCTATTGCAAAACAGCTGTAATACCACACTTTGGATGTAAATTTTGGATCAGGGTACATTGTAAAGTCTCTAATCTCGCCAGGTTTCATTTCTAATATGGGTGCAGTACTTTCACCCATATCCAATGTTTCGTCATCAAATCCATGAATTACTGCAAAAATTTTAAAATTAGAAAGAGTCTCACTGCCAGAATTAATTATTCTTCCAGTAAGATGGCCGTCTTCATGAACAATTAAAGTTTCATCATAAATTACATCTATTGGGATCACATCTGTTTTTGTTTTCTCAAACGATATTTCTGCAGGCATTAGAATTGGAGTTTTCCCTAAAATTTCAGGAAATTTGATTTTGAATGGAATTTCATTGCCAGGAGCCAAAGGTATGTGCTGAATTGTTTTAGAAAATTCTTTTGCATCATCAATTACCGAAATAGAAACCATGGGAATTATTGCATAGTCAAGATCATTTTTTACATTACCGACTACAGTATAGATTCCGTTTGAGTCAAAGTACCCAACGTATTCATGAGTTGGAATGAAAACCTCTGCAAAAGATAGTTGAGGAATTAGGAACATGGAAAATAGAAATCCCATAAACAACAAGAAAGTATTAGAATTTATTTTCATATTTTGATTCATAATTAAACGCGAATTATTCCTTTTTGAATCAAAAATTCCAAACCCTGAACAAATGTCTCATCATTAATCTGTCCATCTGCCCACCAAGCAGCATTGTTTCTGATCCATGATGGGATTTCTTGAGTTGTCGAGGTTTCCTGCCGGGTTTGAGGAATTGAAATTATGTTGTTTTTAATCAAATGTTCAATTCCTTGAATGAATGTGTCATCATCTATTTGTTCTTGTGACCACCACAATGCATTGTTTCTGATCCATCCAGGTAATGATATTTCATTGCTCTGTGATGTTTTTCGGTCAATTACCATAGTAATTGTTGTCTTTGCAAGTTTGTTACCATCTAAATTTTTAAAATTTAGATTCACGATGCCGGATACATCATCAGGAACCATAAATTCTGCAACGTTATGTTCATTTTTTAAATCAGTACTAATTCCACTTTGCTCAAAAATTATTTTTTCATCTTGAGTTATTGAAAATTTATAATCTGTTGAAACAGGCTTGTTTTTTAAGAAAATATCAGTGATATCAAAAAGTATTTTTGCATCAGAGTTGGATTTCAGGTTTTCAGGTTCTGAAGACACAAGAATTCTAAATTGCCCATTGTCAGTAACTGCACTTAGATGAGCATAATCACGGTCTGGTTTAATTATAAAATTCATGCCATTTTGATCAGAAGCATTATCAAAAACATTCTGTAATTCTTTTTGATATATTATAAAATGAACAATTCGTTCATCGGCAAAAAAGTCATCAATGGTCACAATGTCTTCAGATAGCTGTATTCCATTGATGAGCACTGTAAAGCCAGATACGTGTAAATCGCCGAATTTTTTTGGAATTACTAGCTCTTCATGAACAATAGATGTTTGATTGATGTTTGACTGACTCCATTCAAAAGGCATGAAGAATCTAATTTCTTTTGAATTAGAATCATATCGAAAATCAGAAATTTCATCATAAAAGGTGACTACATCGATATTTTGTTCACCAAAGTTTGGATCAACAAAATGATGTCCAGTAGTTTGAGGGATAGAGATTCCGGCATTGAAGACAAGTGGCTCTTCTAATTTTTTGGAGTAACCATCAGCCGTTAGTACAATGATATCAAATTTGTATAATCCACCTTCACTCAGATTTGATCCTTTCACGTTTATCATTCTACTTTCCAAGCCCAATAAAGAACCAAGAGGATTATCATCAGTTTTTTCTTCAACAACAATGGAATCAGAATCTTCGGATACAAAATTGAAAACTATGAATCCATTATCTGCTTTGAATTCCTGTTCAAACAAAAATGTTCCACCCCGTTGTGATTTTATCAGAAAAGTAACATCATGCAATGTAGTTTTAGAATCAAAATCAATCATAGATATGGAAATCTGCTGATCATCACTTTTTTTAGGATCACTTTTTGATGATGAAATTTCTAATGTAACTTGCTTTCCATCAAATTCTACAGGGGGGAAAGTTTCGCTGCCTATACCGTGACCATATGCATAATCAACTACAAACAAAGAAGAAAATATCAGAATAGCAAATAGTGGTAAATTTTTCAATCTATGTCCACTTGTCGGGGTTTTTCTTTCGGATTTCTTTTCCATCAACTGTAATCTGATCTTGTTCTTCAAAAACTGTATGCCATTTACCGTTGTTAGGGAAAATTTTATTCATTTCTTCAACTTTATCGTTTGTAGGCGCCATATTCATCAAAGCTCCCCATTTCATGTTTGGAACTTTTGGCATGATATCGTTGATGTCTTTCATTATACTAACACTTTACGTAATTTGTTTAAAAACCTATGATCGAATTCTCATAATTCCTTCTTTAATCAAGAATTGAATTCCTTGAACGAATGAATCATCGTCAATTTGTCCTGCTGCCCACCATCCTGCATTGTTTTTAATCCAACTGGGAATATTATTGGAACCAGAGATAGAGCCTTGTGTAGTTGGAGGAATCTTGAGAATGTCTTCTTTAATCAGATATTGAATTCCTTGAACAAAAGAACCGTCGTCAATTTGTCCTGCTGCCCACCATTCTGCATTGTTTTTAATCCAACCAGGAATTGGCGTTTTTTGAGAAGATAACACATCTGGAGATCCTGGACCTATTTCAATAATTGCCGAACCAATTCCGGCATATTTTGGATTATAATCTAATCCAGTTCCTAAAACCTTTACATCAATTCTAATTTGTCCTTGAGATGGAACAAAAAATCTTTGAATATCAATACCTTCAGAAGAAGGAATTCCAAGAATGATAGAGCTGTCACCAACATTGCTGACTATTTCTTTATCAAATTCATCATAAACAAAGTATGCATATTTGATATCTTTGATTAGGTCACCATTTTCATTAAAGAATGTAAACTGAAATGGGATTTCTTGGCCAGCCCCATGCTTTCCATCCCATGAAATATTCACAGTAGTTGGAACTTTTTCAAAGTTTTTAGCATTCACAAGATAAAATTCTGTGGAGCTTTTTGCGGTACCAGATATCGGAACAAGTTTCAAATCCATCTTTTTGTTGGCATGGTTGCTTGAGCCTAATTTTTCATTAATTTTTTGTAATTCATTTTTAGTAATTAGGAAATGAACAATGTTAGTATCCTCATACGAGTATGGGTCATTAAGTAATGCTCTCTGATCAATCTCTACTCCGTTAACGTATCCTTGGAATTGTTTTCCTTCTGCATATGGTGCAAATGATTTTGGAACTCTAACTTCTTCGTGTACTACTTGTACTTGATCAACATAAGATGGATTCCAATCAAATGGCATGTCAAATGATATAGAGTCATCTGATGTATTAAATTTAAAATTCTCAACATCGTCATAGTATGTTTTTACAATTACTGGAATTTCTTCAGCATTTGCTGATTGGAAAGAAAAGTTTTGCTCTTGTGCAATACTAACAAATGTTTCATAAGATAACGGATTAGCTAAGACAACTCTTGGACT
>JAQBHN010000081.1:0-3123 GCA_032127635.1 Nitrososphaerota archaeon | reverse complement strand
GCCTTTGATCCAAATCGGTGCGAAAATTTTCCTAATCGTTGAAAATTTTCCTTTCTCTTTGAGAATGCTCTCGAGTGCTTCGGACACTTTGATTCCTCTTCCTGCGACTCCGACTTTTCCTTTGCCGTTACCGGATGGGATAATCCATGCAAAGAACCCCGGATATTTTTCCTGGTCAAAAATTACTTCGACTTTGCCTTTCTCTATCCAGTCTGCATAGATTTCATACTGTGCTGATGACAGAATTCCGGTTCTGTCCTTGTGAATCAAAGAAGACACTCCTCGCGCATCCACAAAAATTTTGCAGTCTATTTTTTCGTTGCTGGTTCTTACTCCAGTGTCCGTAGTTTCTTGAAAGCTGGTTCTGACTCTGATCTCTGCGCCGTTTTTTTGAGCTTGAAATGCAACTTGCTTGTCCAGCTCCCTTCTGCTGATCTCAATGACTTTTTGTTTTTTTGAATTGATTGTAAAACTGCTCCCGCTGGGAGAGGTAATCTCCGCCGATTCTATCATGTGATCAAAGGTTTTTCTAAACGGTATCACTCCGAGCTCTGCCAACCCTTCAATGCTTACCAGACCCCCGCAGTGTTCGGGAGTCCCTATCTCGTAATCTTCCTCGATTACCAAAACAGAAAAACCCTTTGAGGAAATTTCTCTGGCGCATAGCAGCCCTGCAATGCTGCCGCCTGCAATTACTACGTCATATCTCACAGATTTTGTTCCTTTGTCAATTATTTAATTCAAAAGTTTTTCATCAAGCCTGCTTTTGATAGTGGTATGGGTGACATCAAACAGGTAATTGTCGTAAGGACTGATCTTGATATGGGCAAAGGCAAGATTGCAGCTCAGGTAGGCCATGCCTGCGTCATGGGTGCAGAGCATGTTAGAAAATCACACCCTGAGTGGTACAAAGAATGGTGGGGCGGACAAGAAAAGGTGGTGGTCAGAGTATCCGGAATAAAGGAATTGCAGGAAGTAAAAAAACACGCGATTGATTTGAATCTTCCATGGTCTGAAGTCTCAGATGCGGGCCATACTCAGCTAGCTCCGGGAACTACTACGTGCATTTCCATCGGGCCTGCTCCTGAGAACCTGATTGACAAAATAACTGGAAATCTCAAACTACTTTAGAGCAATCTAGGAATAAGATATAACACGGCTTGCTGATTTTTGGAATATGAAAAAAATCGGCGTGATTGTTTCCATATTTTTTGCAACAATAATGCTCACCTCTTTGGCTGCCGGCGTGCTTCTTAACAACGTTCGACCGTCGCCTGAAAATTCTGAAATAGAGATGACTGGAACCCCTGCGGATAATTTCCCAGCTGAACAGCGTGCACAGTTTTGCGGTTCAAGTGATGCAAAGTCCACAGACTATGTCCGGGAATTCTCAATACCCACACTGTGTACAAACCCGCTGGCGATTGTCACTGATTACGATGGAAATGTCTGGTTTGCCGAAACCAATACTGGCAATTTGGCCAAATTTGATCCTGGCACCGAAACATTTTCTGAGTATGATAATTCACTGTGGCCTCCTGGCGCCCGTTCAATGATGTGGGGGATGGATTATGCCCCTGACGGTTCCATATGGTATACTGACGAGGCATATGATTCGATATGGAAATTCTCAACCGTTGAGGGGAAGTATGACAGGATATCCTATCCTTCGGAGGGGGGATTCCTTGCCACAGAAACTCCTCGTTGACGGCTCTCAAATAATAATAAACGATTTTACTGGAAACAAACTCACGTTTCTAGACCCAAACCAATCTGGCGAGGAGGTAAACTATCTTAGCATTCCGTCCCCTGTGGACGACTCTGTAACTGCAGACTTTGCATTGGATGCCGATGACAATGTCTGGTATACCAATTGGCTGTTTCAACAGGGGGGAGTTTTGGTAAAGTTTGATCAAACCGGCTATCTCAAATCCGTTGCAAATTCTGATGAAAAATTCCTTCCACTGCTGGACTTTATTGAAATCTACAAACTGCCTGCATCCCTTCTTACGCCAAACGGCGTCGTTGTTGCCGATGACGGGACAATCTGGTTGGCAGACACCACGTCGTCATCATTCTTTAGTTTTGATCCTGCAACTGAGATCTTTGTTCAGTATGTGACATCCGATCCACAATTGAGCACGTACGGCAATCAGACCGGGGTTGTAAAAACTCCGATATCCAGACCGTATTGGATCGAATCCGATGATCAGGGCAGACTGGTTTTCAACGAACAAACCGCAAACAATATCTCTGTAATGGATCCTGTCTCACAGTCTCTTGTGGAATACCACGTGCCTTCAAAGAACCCCAACTGGGCTGACTGTGATCCTGGAACTGGAGTGCTTTTGGCTGATTGCGGCGTTGCACAAATATTTGATTTTACTGTGGACGGCAAAAAAATCTGGTTTACCGAGTGGGCTGAAAACAATATTGGCGTCGTTGATACCTCCGTTCCGCTGCCACTTGAAATCCAGCTGGGTTCAAGTTCCCTGACTGTTGCGCCCGGAAGTTCGGAGAGACTTAATTTTGTAGTGTCTTCCTTATCTGAAAAAGATCTCCCCGATGTTTCGCTAATCTTATCCTCGACCCACGACTTTTTGAATCTTGAACTGGCAGAAACTTCTGAAACATTCCAGCTGGACTCTGACGCTCCACGTCCGATTTCCATCACCGTCAATGCATCCGAGGATGCCGTTCCTGGCACATACAAAGTTCTGCTTGGTGCGCAACTGCCTGATGTGGCAATTGGCAAATACGTTACAGTGACAATAGAGTGATTCCCAACCTGGATTCCCAAATTGGCATCGCAGTTTACAGTACGGCATTTCCTGGCATCGGCGGAAGAATCAGAGTCGAGCCTGAAGACTTTCAAGTCACCGAGCTGATTTCTGAAAAAGCTAAAAAATCAATCACTGATCAAAGCGGCTATGCCGTGTACAAATTAAAAAAGAAAAAAATTGACACCAACCATGCACTGTCGGGAATTTTTAGAAGCAAAGGCATCAAACTGAAATCCCTTGGGCTGAAGGACGCGTCGGCTGTTACGGAGCAGTTCGTATGCTCTGGAAATACGGGAAAGGCGGCAGCGAATTTTTCAAACGACAAGTATTCTCTGGAGCA